>CAMHOI010000038.1 GCA_946186725.1 uncultured Clostridia bacterium | reverse complement strand
TATCCCACGAACAGTTGGGTCCAATAGTGGCGACCGCCGGATACGACGTGACCCACGGCGAGGCCGGTGAAATTCGCCTTCAGAATGTTGGACCGGTGGCCGGGTGAATTCATCCAACCGGTCATGACGGCTTCCGGCGTGCGATAGCCGGAGGCGATGTTCTCCCCCGCCGTCATGTAGGACACGTTGAAGGCGGTGAAGCAGGTCGATCCGTCGGGACGGGTGTGGTCGAAGAGGGTCACGATCTCCGTCGCGCGCAGATCGGCGGCCGCCTGAAGATCGTCGCGATAGGTCAGGGGCGGCAGGCCCGCCTCGGCCCGCTCCCCGTTGACCAGAGCGAGGACGCTCCGGCATGGGTCGGGGTCGACCTGCGGAGCGGCGGAGGAGACCGGCTGCGCGCTCGATGGGGTGGCGGAGGACGCGGGGGCAGAAGCCGACGACGCGGAGTCGGAGGAGGGCGCTCTGCTTGCCGATTGGGACGCGGGAGCGGAAGAAGCGGACGAAGCGGCCTGCGCAGCGGAGGCGGCACTCTCCGGCGAGGGCGCGGCGGAGGCGGCGCTCTCCGGCGAGGGCGCGGCGGAGGCGTCCTCCTCCGCGTCTTCACCGGGCGCCGTCTCGAAAGCGGAGGAGGCGGGCGCGGTGGGCGTCAGAGAGGAGGCCGGGCGGGTGGAAGCCACGCCCGTCGGATCGAGCACACAGCCGCTCATCAGCAGGGCGGCGAGAAAAGGCACGACGATACGATACACACGGGACACGGGAAAACCCTTCTTTCTTCGGGAACGGGATCGCATTGGCGTTCGATCGGCCGAGGTCGGCCGCACTCATTGTAGCACGGTTTTCCGCGCACGGCAAGGCGGAGAAGAATGGTCGATTTTTTACCGAAAAGCGGTTGCAAAACGGCCCGGTTTTTGGTATCATTACCATGTATGGCTACGTCGACCCGCCGGGGGCGGGATCATCATCAGATAAAAGAGGGTTTTTTCGGAATGGATATGCAGGTCTTTGAACGATACGAGTCCAACGTCCGCTCCTACTGCCGCAGCTTCCCCACCGTGTTCGCCAGGGCGAAGAACGCGGAGATCTTCGACGAGGAGGGCAGGCGCTACATCGACTTCTTCTGCGGCGCCGGCGCGCTCAACTACGGTCACAACAACGACGAGATCAAGCAAAAGCTCATCGACTACCTCGCCGGGGACGGCATCCTGCACTCGCTGGATATGTACACCGTCGCCAAGCGGGAGTTTCTCGAGACCTTTGAGGAAAAGGTGCTGCGGCCCCGCGGGCTGGACTACAAGATCCAGTTCCCCGGCCCGACCGGCACCAACGGCGTCGAGGCCGCCGTCAAGCTCGCCCGCAAGGTCAAGGGCCGCTCCAACGTCTTCGCCCTCATGGGCGCCTTCCATGGCATGACACTGGGCGCGCTCGCCCTGACCACCGACAAAAGCTCCCGCGGGGGCGCCGGGGTGACCCTCGGCGACGTGACGCACATTCCCGCGCCCTATATGTTCCCCGCGCTGGACACGATCGAGTACGCCCAGCGCATGCTCGACGACGATCACTCGGGCGTGGAGAAGCCCGCCGCCTTCATCATTGAAACGGTGCAGGCCGAGGGCGGCATCCAGGTCTTCAGCGTCGATTTCCTCAAGCGGGTACGGGACTTCTGCGACAGGAACGACATCCTGCTGATCGTGGACGACGTGCAGGTCGGCTGCGCCCGCACGGGCACCTTCTTCTCCTTCGAGCGGGCGGGGATCGTGCCGGACATGGTCATCCTCTCCAAGTCCATCGGCGGCTACGGGCTTCCCTTCGCGCTGACGCTGTTCAAGCCCGAGCTGGACGTCTGGGCCCCCGGCGAGCACAACGGCACCTTCCGCGGCAATCAGCTGGCCATGGTGGCCGCCAAGGCGGGGATCGAATATATGCTCGATCACAAGGTGGAGGAGCAGTGCCGCCAAAAGGGCGCCCTCGCCGCCGGGTACATCGAAGAGAACATCCTGCCTCTGGACGGCAAGCTCCGCTTCCGCGGGATCGGGCTGGCCATCGGCATCGACTTTGCCGATCTGGGCGGCGGAGACACCTGCCTGGCCGTGATGCGGCAGTGCTTTGCCAATGGCGTCATCGCCGAGCGGGTCGGGCGCAACAACGAGGTGCTCAAGCTCATGCCCCCGCTGACCATTGAGGAGGACGTCCTGCTGGAGGGCCTGGGCAAGGTCAGGGACGCCGTCGCCGCCGTGCTCAAGAGGCAAAGCTAAGATGGGCAAGCTGAAATACCTCCTGCGCGTGGCATCAGGAATGCGGTTCAGGAAACTGGGACAGTGCATTGACCGCGTGCACGAGAAGTGCGGCAAAAACAAGATAGCGACCTTCTTCGACATGATGGGGTGCATGGCGCGCTACGGCGCGGGATACTACGACTACCTCATCTTCGCCTTCTACGACATGAACGCCGCGCAGCGGGACACCTACGTCACCCGGATGCGGAACAAGAAGCTCATCACCCGGCTCAACAACCAGGAGCATTCCCATCTGTTTGAGAACAAGGGTGAATTCGATAAGCGCTTCGGGGAATTCCTGGGGCGAGAGGTCATCGACGTCGAGGGCATGACGAAGGACGCCTTCGCCGCCTTCATGGAGGACAAGGAAACCGTCTTTGCCAAGCCCTACTCGGGGGAAAGCGGCAAGGGCATCGAAAAGCTCAGCAAGAGCGATTTTTCCTCCATGGACGCTATGTACGACTACGTCACCGACGGCAAATTCGGGCTGATCGAGGAACAGATCGTGCAGCATCCCGACCTCGCCCGGATGTACCCCCACGCCATCAACACCTACCGCGTGGTGACCCTCGTCGACGACGAGGGGGTGGCCCACTGCGTCTACGCCACCGCCAAGTTCGGCGCGGGCGGCAAGTTCGTGGACAATCTGGAGAACGGCGGCATCTGCTGCCCCATCGACCGCGAGACAGGCCGAATCTGCGGCTGCGCGCACACCTCCCGGCTGGTCACCTTTGACGAGCACCCCGACACCCACGTCACCCTGATGGGCTATCAGCTCCCCATGGTCAAGGAGGCCGTCGAGCTTTGCCTCAAGGCGGCGAAGGTGGTGCCCGATATGCGTTTCATCGGCTGGGACGTCTTCGTGGGCGAGAAGGGGCCGGGCATCGTCGAGGGCAACGATTACCCGGGCTACGACTTCTGGCAGCTGCCCGAGCACACACCCGACAAGATCGGCCTGTGGCCCTACTACAAGGCGCACGTGCCGGGGCTGAAATAACCGATAAAAAAACCGCCGCTGTGGGTAACAGCGGCGGTTTTTGATATCCGGATCAGCGCACGATGACGGCGATGCCGTCGGGGATGACAGTCACGGGCGCTTCCCTGCCCAGCCACCTGTCGGCCAGCGCAACGGCCTCCTCCACGGTGTCCACGCACTCCATGTGCATGGCGCGGATCATGGCCTTGTCGGCGTCGGTGCTGACGACGATGACGCGACAGCGGCAGAGGATGCGCGCGAGGATCTGCGCCTCCCACTGGTCAAACTCGGTCTCGGAGGGGGCGACGCCGTTGAGAGCGGCACTCGCGGCCTCGGCCGAGGGGGCGTCGGCGAGCAGATGGTAGAAGAAGTCGCCACCGCTCCCGTCAACGCAGGAGGAGACGATGATGAGCACCCCGCCCTCGTTGACGCAGGCCTCGCCGGCGGTCATGCCTTTGACGGTCTGGTAGAGGTTCTGGTCGAGGGGGTAGCCGCCGTTGGTGGTGATGACCAGATCGGCGGGCACGGGGGCGACCTGCGCCATCCCGGCGACCAGCTCGCACCCGGCCCGGTGCGCCTGTTCGACGTCGCCCGCGAAGGCGGCGATGATCTCCTTGTCCGAATTGATGACGACGTTGAGGATGAAGGCCAGCCCGGCCGCCTTGGCGGCGAAGAGCATATCCTCATGGATGGGGTTGCCGGTCAGATTGCCCGCGCGGGCCATCTTGTCGGCGATGAAAAGGGCGTTGTGGTTCCACAGCACCGTCTTCTGAGAGGCGACGCCGGGGAGGATGGACTTCCGCCCGCCCGAAAAGCCGGCGAAGAAGTGGGGCTCGATGAAACCCTCTGAGCAGATGAGGTCGGCTTCGTCGACCAGCTTGTTGAGCCACAATTCGCCGCCGGAGGGGAGGATGCCCTTGAAGGTCATGTCCTCGTTGCGGTAGGCGTCGTGGACGACGATAGTCTCATGGGCGACGATATCCTCGCCGAGCTTGGCGATCAGCTCCTCCCGCGTGGTGGGCCGGTGCATCCCCGTGGCGATGAGGATGGTGATCTTCACGCCGGGGTTGTTCTTGCGGATGGCGGCGAGGTAAAGGGGCATGGTGATCCGGCTGGGGACGGGGCGAGTGTGGTCGCTGGTGATGACGAGGACGTGCTTTTTGCCCCGCGCCAGCTCGCTGACGCCCGGGGAGCCGATGGGGTTGGCAAGCGCCTCTGCGACCAGCTCGCTCTGCGTGCCGGCAGGGACGTAGCTCTCGGCGCGGGAGGTCAGCACCGCCTTGACGCGGCTGTCGGGCAGGTCAAGGGGAAGGCGGGTCCGGGCATAGGGCAGATCGAAATGGGCCATACGATTCATCCTTTCCGTCGCCGATGGGCGGCGTGAGTATCAGACGCGGGTGGAGCGGAAGCGGAGAATGAGCAGAGAGAACATGACCGACGCGGCCGCGCTGGCCAGCGACGCCATGGCGCCGAAGAAGGAACCGCTGAACACGGCGAACGCGCTGCCGGAAGCGGCGACAAAGTTCCAAACCACGACGTACATCGGGCCGCGGAAGTCGGCCACGCCGGTGCGCAGGGTGCCCTTGACGCGGTCGATGAGGCGCACGCACTTGATCCCGTAAAGAAGGGCGAGCGCGATGACGGCCGCAGCAACCAGGTAGATGAGCACGAAAACGACGCCGAAGGCGGCGCCGTCTGAGCTGCGATCCAGGGCGGCGGCAAAGCCGGCAAGCCCGCCGACGAGCAAGCCGATCGCAACGACGGCGCCGACGACGGCGATCAGGACGATCGTGACGATCAGCGAGGCCTTGATCATGGTCAGGCCGGCCGTCCTCATCCCGCCGTCACGGGTGGAGCGGGCGGCGGCGAAGGTCATCCACATCCCGGCCACGATCAGGGCGTCGGGGACGGCGACGATCAGAGCCATGGGGACGGCGACCGTGCGGAACGCGGAATAGGCACGGTAGAACTCCGAGCTAAGTCCGAGATCGCCGCGGGTCAGAGAATCGAGAACGGCGGGATAACTGAAACCCGAGATATTCTGGACCAGCGTGAAAAAGAGGGCGACCGAAAGGGCGATGGCGGCGATCAGGAAGAGAGGCGAGGCGCCCAGATTCTTGATGGCGTTGACGGCAGGGTTGTCGGAGCGGAGAACGGGCGCGCGCGCCGGAGCGGGGGCGGCCTGATACAGCGGGGCCGGCTTCTGATAGACGGGGGCGGGAGCTTCCTCGACGACGGGAGTCTCCTCGGTAACAGGGGCCTCCTCGACGACGGGGGCTTCCTCCACGGGAGCGGGCGGGGTCAGCCCGGCGCCGCAGTTGGTGCAGAAGCGGGCGTCGTCCTCGTTCCGGGCGCCGCAACGGGTGCAATACATAGACATCCTCCTCACGCTTAACGGTTGCTTTTATGATAGCATGAAAAAGCGCCCTTGTCAACGCAAGGGCGCTTTCGGAAACCAAGGTCAGACGCGGCGCTTGACGCTGATGCCGAAGACCAGCGCGGCGACCGCAACAAGGATGGGGGCGAGGCAGGCGAGCAGAGTGGAAATGTTCGGAGCGTATTTGAAGATGGCCATATTCAGGCACCAGAAGAACAGATCGAACACTTCCGCGATCAAAAGGAGGACCGCACCGGTCACGCGGAGGCCCCTGCCCTTGAGCCGGATGAAAGCGAGGATGCCGCCGATGAGGAAGAAAACGAAGGAGAGCAGCATCAGTAACCCTCTCCAAAGATCCTCGACAAAGTAAAGCAAATACTCGCCCGAGCTGCCGACGACGTCCGCCCAGTAGGAAACGCCGCGGAACGCATTGATCATAAGCATCAGTCCGCGCAAGCCCAGGGTCAGCGCGGCGACGCCGCCCAGAATGGAACGCACACGGGCGTTGGGGATGACGGCACAAAGCAGGAAAAGCAGAAGGGCGGTGCCGGTAATGACGAGATAGGAACCGGAACCGTAATCGCTGCCGCCAAAGTCGAACCGGCTGACAAAGGCAGCGATCGCGGCGGTCAATTCAAACAGCCAAGCGAGCGCAGTCATGACGATCAGACCGACGAGGACGCGCTCTTTCCGCAGCGGCGCGGCCGACGGGGCGGGCGTCACGGCCGGAGCGGGCGCGGCCTGATACAGCGGGGCCGGCTTCTGATAGACGGGGGCGGGGGTCTCCTCGACGGCGGGGGTCTCCTCGACGGCGGGAGTCTCCTCGACGGCGGGAGTCTCCTCGACGGCGGGAGTCTCCTCGACAACGGGGGCTTCCTCGACGGGAGCGAGCGGGGTCAGCTCGGCACCGCAGTTGGTGCAGAAGCGGGCGTCGTCCTCGTTCCGGGCGCCGCAACGGGTGCAATACATAGACATCCTCCTCACGCTTAACGGTTGTTTTTATGATAGCATGAAAAAGCGCCCCTGTCAACGCAAGGGCGCTTTTTCAAAGCTTGGGCTCGAAGCAGGGCATGAGTTGCAGCTTGAACTGATTGAGGCGATGAAGGCGGTCGATGCGCTCCTTGGTGGCGGGGTCGTCGATGACGCCCTCGCGGATGTAGCGGTCGAGCACGGCGTAGGTGAAGCCGAGGTTGTCCTCGTCCGTTTTGCCGCACAGGCCGTCGATGGGCACCTTGTCGACGAGGACGTCGGGCAGGCCGAGGTGGCGGCCGACGGCCTTGACCTCCTGCACGGTCAGGCGGGAGCAGGGGCTGAAATCGCCAGCGCCGTCGCCGTAGCGGGTGGCGTAGCCCACCCAATCCTCGGACAGGTTGCAGGTGTTGGCGACGCGGCCGTTGTTGCTCTGCGAGACGGCGTAAAGCGCCGCCATGCGGATGCGGGGCGGAAGATTGACACGGCTCTGCTCGCTGAGCTCGAAGGGGATGCTGCCGACAAGGCCGTCGAAGGCGTCCTTGATATTGACGACGACGTGGCGGATGCCGAGGTGGCGCACGAGCAGCTGAGCCATGTCGATGTCGTGCTGGACGCCGTTGGGCATCAGCACGCCGAGCACGCGCTCCCTGCCGAGCGCCGCCACGCAGAGGGCGGCGACGACCGAGCTGTCCTTGCCGCCCGAAATGCCGACGACGGCGTTGCAGTCCTTGCCGTTCTCCTCAAAGAAATCGCGGATCCAGGTGACGCAATCGTCGGTGACCTGCTGGACGTTGAACATGGGTAACACCTCCGGGGATCAAACAGTAATCGCTTCGCCGTAATGGAGCAAGACGAAGATGACGCCGATGACGAAAAGAACAAGATTGACGATCAGCAGCCATTTGCTGCGGCGCAGGGCGCTAAGCAGGATGGCGGGAACGAAAAAGAGGACGTTGTAGCCAATGACCCAGCCGAAATGCGCGCAAAACTGCACCAGCGTGAAGAAATGCAAACCGGTCAGCACGTAGAGCGCCACGTCGCCCGCAGGGGGGCGACTCTTGCGCACGGGGGCCTCTCCCCTCTTCAGCTCGTCCGAAGCCGAAGACAACGCTTTCATTCGCCCACCTCCCTCGTTTTGCTCTATCATAGCAGATTTCATGCGCCCGCGCAAGGGCGAAGGAAAAGAAATCTCACTTTCGCATTGACAAGGAACGGTCTGTCGTA
>CAMHOI010000037.1 GCA_946186725.1 uncultured Clostridia bacterium | reverse complement strand
GCGATGGCCACGGCGGCCAGACGCATCACGGACACGATGAAGTTGCGCACGGCGATGACCTTGGCCTTGCCGATGGAGATGAAGAGTACCTGGAGCATGGGCAGCAGATTGTTGAACACGGGCATCCAGGCGGCGAAGAAAATGATCTTGTAAAGGTCGTCGTTCTTGAAATAATAGGCGGTGATCGGCACGCTGAAGGCACAAATCAGCAAGCCGCTCAAAATGCCGATGAAGTACTGGATTCCGAAGACGGTGGCGATGTTGCGCTGCTTGGTCTCATCGTCATCCGCGGCGTTGTAGAAATAATTGACCGCGTCGCTCAAGCCGAGGATGGATATGGAGGTGACGGTGGAGACCAGGAGCATGGCCTGAGAATAGGTACCGTTTTCCTGCAGGGTGAACTGTGTGGAAAGCACCTTGCTGGTCAACAGGCCGAGCGCCGCCGACACCACCTTGACGAATGTCAGAAGAAGAGAATCGGTGGCGGTGCCGCGCATTTTCGTTTTCAGTTTGGACAACTGCATATTGCACACACCTGTTTATGAGATCAGAAAGCGGATCGCACGCTTTTCAGGAGAGATTCCAGAGAGTCCACGTATTTCTCAAACGTGAAGTTTTCCATGAAATAGGATCGCGCCCGTGTGCCGCAGTCGCGGTAACGCTCGGGATGATCCATGTAATCGGCCATGATGGCGGCCAGTCCCTGATAGTCGCCCGCACACACGCAGGCGCCGCAGCCGGACTCGCGGATCACGTCGTTGGCGGCACCGTTGATGGCGCCGAAGATGGGCTTGCCCGCCGTCATGTACATCTGCAGTTTGCCGGGCATGGTGTTGCCGACCTCGTTGTTGCCGCGCAGGGTGATGAGCAGCGCGTCGGCGGATTTGTAGAACGCAGGCATATCGGAACGGCTTTGGTTGCCGTGGAACACGATCTTGTCCTGCACGCCGAGTTCCCGCGTCAGGGCCTCCAGCTCCGCGCGGCGGGAGCCGTCCCCGACCATGTGGACGAGGAAACCGTCCCGGTCTTTGAGCTCGGCGACCGCACGCACGATGACCTGCAGGGTCTGTCCCTTGCCGAAGTTGCCGGCATACATGAAATCCACGACGCCGTTGTCCTGCGCGGTCAGATCCGCCTCGATCATGGAACGGTCGGCGTGCTGGGGAATATAACTCATGCGGGCGGGATCAAAACCGTCCACACGGGAGAGATAGTCAATGAAGGGCTTGGACGTGACGGCGATGTGATCGCAGGCGGAATACAGCTTGGCGGAATAGGCGCCGATCCAGCGGTAAACGAAGGGGATCGGCATATGATCCTTGGCCGATTCGGGCCAGATGTCCAGGCAATAGCAGACAAGCGGCTTGCGGTTCTTCTTGGCGTAGACGACGGCCGGCTTGAGCATGGTGATGGGAGAAAGCTGGTAGGACAGCACGACGTCAAAGTCGGGCGGAAGGCGCTTGGCCATCCTGCTCGCGTGGAAAGCATAGCTCAGATAGTTCCAATAGAGATTGATCGGATCGTGCTTGCGCGGGTGCTCGCTGGCGCGAACGACATTGACGCCGTCGAGGATCTCTCTGCGCTTCTGTCCGCGCTCATAACCGCTGTAGGTTTCCCCGCCCGGGTAATTGGGCACACCGGTCAGCACGGTGACGTCGTGCCCTCTTTGAACCAGCGCGGGAGCGATCTCGTTGATCTGAAACTGCTCCGGATAGTAATGCTGGCTGACGATCAGTATTTTCATGCCATCACCAAATTGAGGAAGTGTTGAGGAAAGGTCAGCGCTGACGTTTCTTCTGCTCGGTCTTGTACTTCATGAAGCCCTGAATGGTATAACCGAACCAGGGAAGCGGATCGCGCGGGTTCCAAATCTGGTCGGTGGTATGCCGCCAGCTGAACCAGGAGGGCTTGGCTTTGAAACGGTTGGGGGATTCAAAGAACCAGAGCAGATCGGTATGCATATATCGCAGACAGACGCCCTTCTTGTAATCCATGAAGGGAGTGACCTCCTGCCCCGTCTCGTTCTCAACGATCTGACGGGCGAAATCCACGCCCGAATAGAAGCAGACCTTGACGCTGGCGGTGATGCGGGGATTGATCTCCATGACCTTGGCCAGGTGATCGCGGGGATCCTGGATCAGATCCACGTCGCCGTAACCGCGCCAGCCGATCGCCTTGAGAAGCTTGACGCTGCTTTCCACGATGTCGGGGCGATCCACGGAGGTGCTGCAGCAGGTGGAACCGCCGTCGATGGGATACCACCGCGTCTTATCGAAGACGTGGGCGCTTTTGACCTCTCCGTCGCGGTCGAGGAAGACCTCGCACTTATACTGGATGTCCGTCTGAGGAATGTACTCCTGTACCACCTGGGGGCCGAACTTCTCCACGTTAGCGTCGAAATGTTTGCGAAGATCCTCTTCGCACTCGATCTTGTGAAAGCCGATGCTTCCGTAACCGACGCGGGGCTTGATGATGAAAGGATAAGACAGCCCGGAAGCGAGCACTTCCTCCACGCTGGACGCCCGGCGCAGCGTTTTGGGGCACGGAATGCCGTTGTCCATGCAGGCGGTCATGGTATTGAGCTTGTCGCCCGCCATCATGAAAACGGGCCAGTCGTTGGCGGCCACGTGCGTATACTTGCTGAATTCGTCCTTGCGGCGGGCAAGCAGAGTGGCCGAAAAGTCGGTCAGCGGGATGGTGACGTCGTAATGATCGGCCTGCAGGACTTTGAGCAGTTCGGCGGCCGATTCCTCCTCGCTTTCCCGGTTCCACGGAGCGAGGATCTTCTTGTCCGGATAGTGAGAGAGATAGCCGAGGTCGGTCTTTCTGCTGTTATAGGTGGTGAGGTGATAGCCGTCTTTATGTAAAAACTCCATCATGACCATGGTCTGACGGGCAAAACACTCAAGCAGTAATACTTTGACATTCTTGTTGTCCATGACGGTCTATTCTCCTTTCGTTAGATTCCCAGAGCGACACGCAGCGCCTTCCATCGGCGGCCGGAGAGCTTTTCAACGAGTGACAAAAGCGCGCAGATGGCCAGCGGGACGGCAAGGCCCGTGACGAACATGATAAGACAGGCAAGCTCGCCGTTCAGGTGCACCTTGCCCGCCAGAACCTCCACCAGATTCTGCGCGCACAGCGACCAAAGGTAGACGCACATGGTCTTGCCGCGGAAGAACAGGATAAGAGGGCGCAGCCCGCCGGCGGCAAGCAGAGCGAGAGAAAGGATCCCGACAAAGCCAAACGCCGTGATCAGAACGCGGGGGAAAGGAAACGCCCCGGCAAAGAAGACAAGCAGCACAGCGGCCGTCCAGGAAAGGACGGCGGCAGGGATCAGAAGGGGCTTTCCGAATCGGATCTCTCCCAACCTCTTGCGGCCGAAATAGCCGAGCAGGAACCAGAACAGATACATACGGATCTCGTTCAGGCACAGAACGGTGGTCACCTTGACCCACGACTCGGGCAGGCAGGCGCAGACAAACGCCGCGACAAGAAGGATGACGACAGCCGGCTTGTGACGGGCGGCGCGCTCCAGCAGCGGGACGAGCAGACAGAGGAGGAAGAGAGCAGGCAGATACCACAGATGGGGCATGATCCCCTGCCCGTGGGGGTCGAGCAGCGCCCAGCCGAGGCGGCCGACGGAAAGCAGATCCGCTCTCGCCTGCGGGGACGCAAGGAGCGCCTTGGGCAGCAGCATGAGAAGACTGATGACGATCCAGGGAATGAGAAGGCGGACGGCTCTGCGGCCGATATACCCGGGATAACCGCGCTCCGCCCACCCGGTGGCGAGCCAGCCGCTGGCGAAGAAAAAGAGCGCCAGCGCCGGATAATGCAGCGTCCCGCCCAAGCCGGCGAGAATGGGGTGCACAGCGGTGAAATTCGGCATACTGTGGTGGAAAACGATCAGGATCATGGAAAGGATCTGCGCCAGCTCGATCCACTCAATCCTTTGTTTGCTGTTGCTCATATCGCGCGTCCTCAAGTCTTGATCGTCTGAATGGCTTCGCGCATACGCGCGGCGCTGCGGTGAAGCTGATCCAATTCCCGATCGGTCCATTTTTCCTCGATGCGGCGCTCAACGCCGTTGCCGCCGATGATGGAGGGCACGCTCAGGGAAACATCACGCAGCCCGTACTCCCCCTGCAGAGGGGTGGTCACAACGGCGATGGTCGATCGCTGATTCAGCACGGCGTCAGCCAGCGAGCAGATGCAGGTGGCGATACCGTAATGCGTTCTGCCTTTGGCGGCGATGATGGCGGCGCCCATACCGCGCACGCGATCGAACACAGCCCGGCGCCGCTCCTCGTCCCAGGCAAGGCCGACGTTCTCGCAGTACTCCCGCATGGGGATGCCCTCGATGGACAGACGGCTCCAGACCGGGAACTGGGAATCGCCGTGCTCGCCAACGACGCTGCCCTTGATGGTGTCGGGCTTGAGCCCGGTATAGTCGGCGATCTCCCAGATGAGTCGGGAGGTATCCAGCACACAGCCGGTGCCGAACACCCTGCCGTTGGGCAGGCCCATCAGGCGGTCGCATTCGTAGGTCATGATGTCGACAGGGTTGGAGACGACCATAATGGCGCCCCCGGAATAGTGGGGCTTGATGGCCGCGACGACGGCGCGCATGACGCCGACGTTGTCCGGAATCAATTCAAGCCGGGTCTCCCCCGGCCTTCTGTTGCGGCCGGCGGTGATAATGATGAGATCGCAGTCGCGGCAATCGCTGTAATCGCCGGCGCGGATCCCCGAACTGCCGAAGCCGATCATGCCGTGGCGAATATCCAGCGCCTCGCCGACGGCCTTTTGCTCGTTGGTGTCGATAAGGATGATCTCACGCGCAAGGTTGGTAACCGTCAGCGCATAGGCAATGGAGGAACCGACGTATCCGGCGCCGATAATGGCGATACGTCGACGGGAAAGAGGCGCGGCAGCGTCTGACATCCGATATTCCTCCTTTGTGTAAAGATTGAAAAGGATTATTGCTCGGCGAAATCCATGCGGCGCAGCTGCTCAAAGGTCACGAATTCGTATCCGGCGTCCTCCAGCATTCGGATGACGGCCCGGAAGCGCCGCACCATGCCCCTGCGGCCGACGTGGGTGCGAAGATACCGATCAAGGCCGATGCCGTCGACGTGAGGAAGCGGCTTGCGGCTCAGGTCGATGGGATGGATGTACATGACGTAGGGCCGGCCGGTTTTCAGATACCGCCTGGTCATCCATTTCATGAAGAACCAGGGAAGCATCCGGATGTATCCGCCGCCCAGGAGCATATTCATGGAGCCGATCTTCTGCGTGGAGACCTCGAACTCCGTGAAGTCGCCGTCACGATAGATGCAGGGATAGATCTCCTCGAAGCCGTTGAGGTCCAGCACGCCGTATTTGGCGGATTTCTGCGGCTTCAGTTTACTGGAATCGAAGCGGAACCCGCAGCTGCGCATGGCGTCGAACCGCTCGTTGTCGATCCCGAAGGCGGGCGCACGGTAGCCGACGACTTCATGCCCGAGCACATCCTCCAGCTTCTCCTTGGCGTGCAGGAGCTGGGCTTTGTACTCGTCGACGGGCATGGTCACGGGGCGCAGGTGAGTCCAGTTGTGGCACCCGATATCGTGCCCGTTGGCGTCCATGCCGCGAATCTTGTCGGCCAGTTGGTCGGCAATCTCGCCCACGACGAAAAAGGAGCCCTTGATGTTCTTCTGATCCATGATGTCAAGCGCCACATCGAGCCCATCCAGCAAGGACTCGGAGCGATCCACGTCCATCTCCGGGAAATAGGAGTGATACCAGTCCTCCACGTCCATGGAGATTACGGCGTATTTCTTCAAAAGAAGCCCTCCCGTTTACTTATGTACCGTCTCGCGCTCGTCAGCGGCCTTGGTCACGTCGGCGTCGTGCATTTCTCTGGCGCGTTCCTCGCTGAAGCCCTCGGTGCTTTCCTTTTGGAACAGGATCTTGAGAGTCTCAAGGATGATCTGCACATCCACCAGGATGCTGTAGTTCATGATATAGAACAGGTCAAGCTTGAGCTTGTCCAGCGCGGTGGTGTTGTACTTGCCGTAGACCTGGGCGTAGCCGGTCAGGCCGCCCTTGACCTTGCTGCGGAAAGTGAATTCGGGAATGTCGGCCGTATACTTCTCCACGTGCTCGACGCGCTCGGGACGGGGGCCGACGATGCTCATATCGCCCTTGAGGATGTTGAACAGCTGGGGCAGCTCATCCACACGGATGGCGCGAATGACGCGGCCCACCCTGGTGATGCGGTCGTCGTGCTCGCCGGCGGGATGAGATTTGCCATCCTTTTCGGCATCGACGATCATGGAGCGGAACTTGATGATCATGAAGCGCTTGTTGCCGATGGTGACCCGCTCCTGCTTGTAGAAGACGGGGCCGCCGTCGTCGATCTTGATGGCCAGGGCGGTAATCAGAAAGACAGGAGAAAGCAGAACGATCGCCAGCAAGCTGAAGAAGACGTCACAGGCGCGCTTGACGATCCGCTCAAAAAAGGAGATGTCATTGTTTCGGCAGAGATACAACGGCGTGTCGATCAGATTCAGATCGTCGGACGCTTTGATAATGATGTCGGAGATCTTGGGAACGAAATAGACGCGGACATTGTGGTCAAAGCAATACTTGAGAATGCGGTTGCGGGCTTTGGAAGGAATATCGTTGATCAGCACGGCGTCGCAGGTTTCCATGGCGTCCATGATGCCGGCGTCCTTGTAGTGAAGACGGTCTGTGATGCTATACTTGGAGCGGATACCGCTCATCTTCAGGCAGACGTCGTTGACATAATCGCCGTGGATTTCCACCACGCGGATGGGAGGATAAATGCGGCGAAAAACGTCGATCATCAGGATGGTCAGGAAACCGATCAGAAGAGACTGCAGGATGAAGAGGGCGGCATAACGAAGCACGAAATGCCCGAAGAAGCGGAACTGACCCGTGATGGCCATGGAGATGAAAACCTCCGCGACGTCGGTGATCAGCAGGGCAATGACGTTGGCGGCGATGGTGTCCGCTTTGCGCGTGACGCCGATCTTGAAGCCGCTGATCCTGTATGCGGTAAAACTGTAAAGGAAAGCATAGATCAAAACAGACATGCCAAGATTGCCGTAACCGGTCAGCGCGCCCGTTTGGTTATGCGTCTTGACGAAAGCGTACCACACAGCAAAAAACAGGCCGGTGGACACCAGCGTCAGCAATATGCCGCAGGCAAAGCGATAATACGTTCTTTCTTCCTTGCGTCGTTTCATTTCCACCATCTCTTCAGACAATCCTTGAGGGAGGCGCCTTGCGCCGGCCAAAAAGCAACCGCATTCGGCGGTCACAAACAGTCGACAATAATTCATCCTGAATAATACCACAAGTTGCGCTTGGTGTCAACTCATACATATGCAGCAGTCACGGAAAATACAGGTATTATTTTGATGTGTTCCGGCGGGCGGAAAACACAGGGATTTTTTATTGTTTTATACAAAACAGAAAAGCCGGAGAGATCGCTCTCTCCGGCTTGCGGAACAGGACTCAGGCGAGATGACCCTTTTTCTCGATGACGGCGATGACCTGATCGACGTATTTTTCGCAGATCTCGTCGCTTTCGGCCTCGACCATGACGCGGATGACCGGCTCGGTGCCCGACTCACGCACGAGGATACGGCCGGTATCGCCCAGCGCGTCGGCGACCGTCTTGACGGCGGCCTGGACGTCAGGATCGTTCTGGGCATCGGGCTTGCTCTTGACGCGGACGTTCTTGAGCACCTGCGGATAGAACTTCACCGGTGCCGCGAGCTCGCTCATGGGCTTCTCTTTCGCCAACATGACCTCCA
>CAMHOI010000036.1 GCA_946186725.1 uncultured Clostridia bacterium | reverse complement strand
GGCGTCGGCTGGAACCGTCCTGCGGAGCCGGGAGAGGAAGACCACCCTTGAGCGCGCGCTGAAAAGGCGCGACGCAGGCCGGCGTTATCGGCACACGAGCGGCCGCGTTACGCGGCAAGACGGGTGGAACCGTGGAGCAAGTCTTCACCCCGTCGGACGACATGTCCGGCGGGGTGTTTTTTTATCACAAAGGGAGGAATGACCCATGAAGATCATTTACAAGGACGGCACGGTCGCCGAATGTCCGCAGGAGATGGAGACGGAAGTCATCCGTCACACCGCCGCGCACGTCATGGCGCAGGCCATCAAGCGGCTCTATCCCCACGCCGATTTCGGTTACGGCCCCGCCACGGAAAAGGGCTTCTACTACGACGTGGACCTGGGCGACACCAAGCTGACCGACGAGGATCTGCAGCGCATCGAGGACGAGATGCGTAAGATCGTCAAGGAAAACCTGCCCATCAAGCCATTCATCCTTCCCCGCGAGGAAGCGATCAAGCTGATGGAGGAGAGAGGCGCCAAGTACAAGGTCGAGCACATCGGCGATCTGGACGAGGACGCCGTCATCAGCTTCTATCAGCAGGGCGAGTACATCGATATGTGCGTGGGGCCCCACCTGTGCTACACCAAGGCGCTCAAGGCCTTCAAGATCACCCAGCAGTCGGGCGCTTACTGGAAGAATGACAAGAACAACGTCATGCTCACCCGCATCAACGGCATCGCCTTCCGCACCCAGGAGGAGCTGGAGGAGCACCTCAAATTCCTCGAGGAGGCAGAGCGGCGGGATCACCGCCGCATCGGGCGGGAAATGGGGCTGTTCGCCTTCCGCGACGAGGCGCCGGGCTTCCCCTTCTATCTGCCCAAGGGCATGGTGCTCAAGAACACGCTGATCGACTACTGGCGTGAAGTGCACAAGAAATGGGATTACGTGGAGATCCAGACGCCCCAGATCATGAAGCGGACGCTTTGGGAGACCTCCGGTCACTGGGACCACTACAAGGACAATATGTACACCACCGTCATTGACGGCGAGGATTTCGCCATCAAGCCCATGAACTGCCCGGGCAGCATCCTGGTGTACGACCTGGAGCCCCGCTCCTATCGCGAGCTGCCCCTGCGCTACGCCGAGTTGGGCAACGTCCACCGGCACGAGCTGTCGGGCGCCCTGCACGGGATGTTCCGCGTGCGTGCCTTTACCCAGGACGACGCGCACATCCTGCTGGCCAAGGAGCAGATCACCGAGGAGGTCGAGCGGATCACCCGCCTCTTTGACGAAGTGTATCAGCTCTTCGGACTCCCCTACACCATTGAGCTGTCCACCATGCCGGAGGATCACATCGGCACCGAGGCGGACTGGGAGATCGCCACGGCCGCCCTGGCCGACGCCATCACGGGGCTGGGCAAGGAATACATCCTCAATCCCGGCGACGGCGCCTTCTACGGGCCCAAGCTGGACTTCCACATCCAGGATTCCCTCGGGCGCACCTGGCAATGCGGCACCATTCAGCTGGATTATCAGCTGCCCGGCCGCTTTGACCTCAAGTACGTCGGCGCCGACGGAGAAAAGCACACGCCCGTCATGATCCACCGCGTGGTCTTCGGCTCCATCGAGCGCTTCATCGGCGTCATCACCGAGCATTTCTCGGGCAAGTTCCCCGTGTGGCTGGCGCCCCTTCAGGTCAAGGTGCTGACCCTGCCCGGCGTGGACGACAGCTTCGCCAAGAAGGTATACGCCTCCCTGCTGGACAACAAGATCCGCTGTGAGCTGGACGACCGCAACGAGAAGATCGGCTACAAGGTCCGCGAGGCCCGTCAGGTCGACCGTGTGCCTTATATGCTCATCATCGGAGCCAAGGAGGCCGAAAACGGTCTGGTGTCGGTGCGCGACCGCGAGACGGATCAGACCGAGACGATGACCTTTGACGAGTTCCTGGCCAAGATCCGCCGGCAGATCGCCGAGCGTTCCTGAGGAGGGAGACGTATGACGCTGGTCATTCTGGCCGCCGGCATGGGAAGCCGCTACGGCGGGCTCAAGCAGATCGACCCCATCGGCCCGGGCGGCGAGTTCATCGTCGATTACTCGGTCTACGACGCCCTGCAGGCGGGCTTTGACCGGGTGGTGTTCATCATCAAGAAGGAAAACCTCGACCTCTTCCGCGACACTGCGGGCAAAAGGATCGAGCCGCATATCCGCGTGGAGTACGTATTCCAGCAGCTGGAAGATCTGCCCGACGGCTTTTCGGTGCCGGAGGGGCGGGTCAAGCCCTGGGGCACGGGGCACGCGCTGCTGTGCGCCGCGGGGGCGGTCGACGACGGCTTCGCCGTCATCAACGCCGACGACTTTTACGGCAGAGACAGCTTCGATAAGCTGGCCGGCTTCCTGCGCGAGGCGGGAGAGGACGGCAGGGAGCACTACGCCATGGCGGGCTTCCGGCTGGCCAACACGCTGACCGACAACGGAACCGTTTCCCGCGGGGTATGCGAAACGGACGGCGCGGGTTACCTGACCCGTGTGACCGAGCGAACCAAGATCCGCCGGAACGGCGCCCGGGTGCAGTACGCGGAGGGCGACGGCTGGGTCGATCTGCCCGCGGAGGCGACGGTGTCCATGAACTGCTGGGCCTTTCCGCCCACGCTGTTCGGCCACCTGAAGGATAAGTTCAAGGCCTTCCTGGCGACCAACGCCGATCCAGTCAAGGGGGAATTCTTCCTCCCCTTTGCGGTGCAGGATCTCATTGATGAGGGCGTGTGCGACGTCAAGGTGCTCGCCACCACGGCGCAGTGGTACGGCGTGACCTATCACGAGGACCGCGAGGGCGTGGTGCTGGCGCTGAAGGCCATGCACGAAAACGGGACCTATCCCCCGTCGCTCTGGCAATAAGGCAAAAAGAAAAAGGCACCGGAGAGGCGTGTCCTCTTCGGTGCCTTTTTTTGCGCTCAGACGGGCTCAAAGAAAGTATCGGGACGGGAGGGGTCGAAGATCTCGTTGGCCCACATGAGGGTGACGAGGGGCTCGGTCTCGCTGAGATTGACGATGCTGTGCGTGTAGCCGGGGAGCATGTGCACCGCTTGAATCCGGTCGCCGGACACCTCGAACTCCATGACCTCGTCGGTGCCGAGCTTGCGTTCACGGATGAGGCCGTGACCCGAAACGACGATGAAAAACTCCCATTTTCCGTTGTGCCAGTGCTGGCCCTTGGTGACGCCCGGATTGCTGACGTTGACGGAGAACTGGCCGTGGTCGGCCGTCTTCAGCAGCTCGGTAAAGCTGCCGCGGTCGTCGACGTTCATCTTGAGATCGAAGGCGACCTTTTCTGCGGGCAGGTAGCTGAGATACATAGAATAGAGCTTTTTCTCAAAGCTGCCGGAGGGGATGGCGGGCATCACGAGGGTGCGCGGCTGATCGCGGAAGGTGCGCAGACACTCGACGATGCGGCCGAGCGTGGCCTTGTGCGTGACGGGAGCATAACAGAAGCGGCCGTCCTTGCTCGGCTTGGGCGTGAGGCCGTCGAAGCCCTCCTCCCCCGCCGCGGGGTATTCACAGCGGTGAGGGCGCCCCTCCAGCGCGTCGAACATCTCCTCCAACAGATCGTCGACGAAGAGCAGCTCCAGCTCGACGTTGGGGTCGCTGACGGTGATGGGCAGGTCGCGGGCTATATTGTGACAGAAGGTGCCCACGGCGGAATTGTAGTTAGGGCGGATCCACTTGCCCGCCAGATTCGGGAAGCGATAGACGTATACGGGGGCGCCGGTCTCCTCCTGATAGCGGAAGAACAGCTCCTCCCCTTCCCGCTTGGACAGGCCGTATTCCGAGGTCCCGAAGCGGCCGGCCAGAGTGGCCTGCAGCGAAGAGGAAAGCAGGACGGGGCATTTGTTCTGATTCTTTTTCAGCGTGTCGAGGAGAGTGGAGGCGAAGCCGAAGTTGCCTGCGCGGAACTCGGCGGGATCCTTGGGGCGGTTGACGCCCGCGAGATGAAAGACAAAGTCCGCGTCGCGGCACCAAGCGTCCAGCTCCTCCGGCGTGTTGCCGAGATCGTACTCGTAGATCTCGTCCACGTTGAGAGCGGGGCGGGTGCGATTCTTCCCGTCCCGGATGGCTTTGAGATTTTCGACCAGATTGCGGCCCAAAAAGCCAGCCGCACCCGTCACAAGGATCTTCATGGTTTTCGCTCCCGTCAAATCATTCTTACAGTCCCAGCTCGGTCAGAAGGCGGTCGAAGTCGGCCACCGTTTCGGGGGTGGCGGCGTTCACCCCGCGCACGTCGTTGAGGGCGGTGGCGCGTTTGCGCTTATCAAAAAGGCGAGTCCAGCGCTTGACCGTGTACCAAGGCAAAAGCAGAGGACGGCCCTTCAGCCCGGGGTATTCCTCCTGCAGGACGGCCTTTCCCGGGAAAAGGCGGCGAAAAACGTAGCCGGTCTTGCTCCGCTCACGCAGGCGGGAAGCGACGGCGTTCTTCTCATGCCCGAAGACGCCGCCGTCCAGGCAATACGTCTCCAGCGGCGCAAGACGGTCGGGCACGGGCGTGCCCTCCATCCAGGCGCAGACAAGGTCGCAACAGGCCTCGTAAAAGGTCAGGATGCCGCATGACTCACACATCCGGCGCAGGGCGTCCTCGTCGAACGACGTTTTGGTACGCAGAAGCCACAGATCGAGGAAAGGACGCACGCCCAGCCCGCCGTGCACCATGTGATAACTCATGTGAGCGACGACGTGGAAGACCTGATAGGTGGGATCGAAGCGCCAAAGCGATCCTTCCCCCGTTGGGCGGGCGAACTCCCAGGCGCGGGAGAGGAGAGCGTCGATGTTCTCCATGTTCTCCAGCAGAGAAAAATGAAGCTCCAGATGCACGACGTCGTTGACCAGGGAGACGTCGTGATAATTTCGCTGTTTCATGACGAAGTCGGTGCCCGATTCGACGGCGGCGATCGCCTCGTCCAGCCGGTCGCGCTCAATCAGGATGTCCACGTCGCAGCCGGTGCGCCACTCGGGATCGGGATAAAGCGCACGGATGGCGGCGCCTTTGAGCAGGACGTAGGGAATCCGAGCACCGTCCAGCGCGGCGCGCACGGATGCGGCGGCGACGTCCTGCTGAATCGTGTGGTAGGCGTCCTTCAGACGCATCCTGTCAAAGCGGCCCAGGGCGTCAGACTGCGGGCAGACCTTCTTGAGCGTATCAAAGACGATGGGCAGAAGGGCCTGGCGGGCAGCGGCGGGCAACAGTTCATTACAGACGGCTTCGGACGGCGCGGGGGGCGGAGTCCCCTCCCCCAAGGCCGCGCGCAAAAGGGCAAACAGCGCGTTGCGGGCGTCTGCGGTCATTCTTCTTTTCTCCAGACCATTTTATTGACCACGCCGACGTAGGACTGAATGATCTTGACGACCTTGTCCGAGACGTTGAGGTCGGTGTAGTCGGGCACGGGGATCGCGCCGCCGTTTTTCTCGTTCTTCACCATGGCGACGGCGGTCTCGACGGCCTGGAGCAGACCCTTGCTGTCGATGCCGGAGAGGATGAAGCAGCCCTTGTCCAGCGCCTCCGGGCGCTCGGTCGAGGTGCGGATACAAACGGCGGGGATGGGGTGGCCGACGGAGGTGAAGAAGCTGCTCTCCTCGGGCAGAGTCCCGCTGTCGGAGACCACGCAGAAGGCGTTCATCTGCAGACAGTTATAGTCGTGGAAGCCGAGGGGCTCATGCTGAATGACGCGGGGATCGAGCGAAAAGCCAGACGCCTCCAGCCGCTTTCTGCTGCGGGGATGGCAGGAATACAGGATCGGCATATCATAGGTTTCCGCCATCCTGTTGATCGCCGTGAAGAGAGAAGTAAAGTTCTTTTCGGCGTCGATGTTTTCCTCCCGATGGGCGGACAGAAGGATGTACTTCCCCTTCTCCAGACCCAAACGGGCGTGAATGTCGCTTGCGCGGATCTTGTCGAGATTAGCGGTCAGCACCTCGGCCATCGGGGAGCCGGTGACGTAGGTGCGCTCTTTGGGCAGGCCGCAGTCGGCCAGATACCGGCGGGCGTGCTCCGAATAGGCGAGGTTGACGTCGCTGATAATGTCGACGATGCGGCGGTTGGTTTCCTCAGGCAGGCACTCGTCCTTGCACCGGTTGCCGGCCTCCATGTGGAAAATGGGGATGTGGAGCCGCTTGGCGCCGATGACGGACAGGCAGGAGTTGGTGTCGCCCAGCACGAGGACGGCGTCGGGCCGGAGGGCGACCATCGCCTGATAGCTTGACGCGATGATGTTGCCCATGGTCTCGCCCAGATCGGCGCCCACGGCGTCAAGGTAGAGATCGGGGTCGTCCAGCGACAGATCCCGGAAAAAGACGCCGTTGAGGTTGTAGTCGTAGTTCTGACCCGTGTGGACGAGGAGGGTGTCAAAATAAGTGCGGCATTTCTGTATCACGGCGGCGAGCCGGATGATCTCGGGCCGGGTGCCCACGACGATCATCAGCTTGATCCTGCCGTTCTCTTTCCACTTCGGATAATCCATGATGCGATCTCCTTCCCTGCCCCGAAAGGCGGATCAGTTGTGACGGATGCCCTGCAGTTCTTCCTTGACGTAGTCGGTGGTGAGGATCTTCTTGACCACGCCGTCGACATCCAGGCGGACGGTGTTGTGACTGGTGTAGCTTTCCTCGGCCTGGGTCTCGACCTTACCCTGAACGTAGAACTTGTCATAGTTCAGGTCACGGTTGTCGGCGGCGACGCGGAAGTACCGGCCCATATCCTCGGAGCGCAGGCGTTCCTCCCGAGTCATAAGCGTCTCGTAGAGTTTCTCGCCGTGGCGGGTGCCGATGACGTTGGTCCCGGTGTCGCCGAAGAGCTGTTGGACGGCCTTGGCAAGATCGCCGATGGTGGAGGCGTCCGCCTTCTGGATGAAGAGGTCGCCGGGATTGGCGTGCTCAAAGGCGAAGCGCACCAGCTCCACCGCCTCGTCCAGATTCATCAGGAAACGGGTCATCTCGGGATTGGTGATGGTAATGGGTCTGCCGGCGTGGATCTGGTCGATAAAGAGGGGGATGACCGAGCCGCGCGAGCACATGACGTTGCCGTAGCGGGTGCAGCAGATGACGGTGTCCGACCGCTCGGCGGCAACGCGGGCGTTGGCGTAGATGACGTGCTCCATCATGGCCTTGGAGATGCCCATGGCGTTGATGGGATAGGCGGCCTTATCGGTAGAGAGGCAGACCACCCGCTTGACGCCGGCGTCGATGGCGGCGTGCAGGACGTTGTCGGTGCCCTCGACGTTGGTCTTGACGGCCTGCATGGGGAAAAACTCGCAGGAGGGCACCTGCTTGAGGGCGGCGGCATGGAAGATGAAATCCACGCCGGGCATGGCGTCGGCGATGGAGCGGGGGTCGCGCACGTCGCCGACGTAGAATTTGACCTTCTTGGCGTGGTCGGGATACCGCGCCTGCAATTCGTGCCGCATATCGTCCTGCTTCTTCTCATCGCGGGAGAAAATGCGGATCTGACCGACGTCGGTCGTCAGAAAGTGCTTGAGGACAGTATTGCCGAAGGAGCCGGTACCGCCCGTGATCATCAGGGTTGCTCCGTTGAAGGGTGAAGACATGGTCATTCCTCCGCTCATAGAATTAAGCACATGGTTACAGTCTCCAAAAGCGCATACCGGACGCTTTCAGCTCGTCCATGCGATAGAGACTCTTGACGTCGATAAGAACTTTCTCCTCATCCGTGCGGGCAGAGTTGAAAAGCTCCTTGATCTGCGCCATGGAGAGGGAGCGGAACTCCTGATGCCCGACGGCTACGATGAGGCAATCGGCGTCCCTGACCTGATCGAAGGGGATGAGATCGACGCCGTACTCCTGCTTGGCAACGGCAGGGTCGGCCCAGGGATCGCAGACCAGGGGCTCGATGTTGTACTCCTGCAGACGCTTGACGATGTCGTTGACCTTGCTGTTGCGGGTATCGGGACAATTCTCCTTGAAGGTGATGCCCAGAATGATGACCTTGGCCGTCTTGGGAGCGAGGCCGGCCTCGATCATCTGCTTGATGGCGGCGTCGGCCACGAAGGCGCCCATGCTG
>CAMHOI010000035.1 GCA_946186725.1 uncultured Clostridia bacterium | reverse complement strand
TCCCTTAGTGTCCACCAAAAAGAGCGGGATCCCCACCGGGGATCCCGCTCATTTTGTTATGATTTTGACGTGCAACTCTCCGCGCGTCAGTTGACGGCGTCCGACTTCTTGCGGTCGTTGATGTTGTCGATGGCGATGACCAGCGCCGCCATGAAGGCGGGGTCGATCCCGCTCTCGACCGTCAGCACGTAGGAATCGCGCACAGAGATCTTCCGCGCGACGTGGCCGATCTCGTTGCCGTTGAGCGTGACGCGGTAGTTGAACTCCAGAATGTTGCCGATGATCTGGATCTCGCCCAGACTGGAGGTGATGGTGAAGCTGTCGTGCAGGGAGAAGGCCTTTCTCTTGATGGTGGCGACGACGTTCTCCTGCGGATCGAGGATGAAGCCGCGGTAGGCCAGAAAATGCCAGAACTTGTTGCGGATGATGTATCTGACCTCGCCCTGCGGATCGGTCAGGGTCTTTTTGCCCGTGAAGGAGAAGACCTTTCCCTTGACCAGAAAGACGTCGTTGCCCTCGGCGTCCTGCACGGTCGACGAGCCGCCCAGGGAGACCCATTTGTTCTTGATATACAGTTCCATCGCGTTCTCTTCCTTTCCTTTGGCGCTTTGGCCTGACGCTATTATACCACACTCCGGAGCAAAAAGGAAAGCCCGAAATCAAAACGCACCCTCGCGGGAGGGTGCGTTTTGCGTTACCGCCCGGAGAAGGGGCAGCCGCAATAATTCTGGCGGTAGAGGCCGTAGGCCTTCGACAGCTCGATGGAGCGCTTGTACCCCTCCCGCTTCTTGAAGTCGGCGGGCAGGGCGGCCACGCCGTAGCGCGCGGCGAGGGCCTCGGAGATGGCGTTGATGCGCTCGGCGTCCTTGTGGGGGGAGACGGTCAGGGTGGTGCAGAAGAAGTCGAAGCCCCCCTCGGCGGCGCGGCGGGCGGTCGCCTCCAGCCGCAGGCGGAAGCACTCGGTGCAGCGCGCGCCGCCCTCCGGCTCGCCTTCCAGCCCCCGGACGGCGGCCAGGAAGACGGCGGGCTCATATTCGCCCTCGACGAGGACGGCTCCGCCCAGTTTTTCCACCAGTTTCCGCTGAACGGCGAGGCGTTTGCGGTATTCCTCCTCGGGGGCGATATTGGGATTGTAATAGTAGACCGTCAGGTCGAAATGGGGCGCCAGCCGCTCGATGACGGCGCTCGAGCAGGGGCCGCAGCAGCTGTGAAGGAGCAGGCGGGGGCGCCTGTCCCCCAGGGCGGCGATCACCGCCTGCATACGCTTGTCGTAGTTCTCCACGTTATCCTCCTATCGCGTGTGCGAGGGTGAGCAGCAGGGGCATGGTCAGGATGCTGACCGCGTGAGAGAGGGCCACCATGCGGGAGGCGGTGGCGGTATCGCTCTCAAAGCGGGCGGCGAACATCATGGTCATGGCGGCCACCGGCGCGCAGGCGGGCAGCAGGCAGGCCGTCAGCAGATCTCCTCTGATCCCCAGCAGCCAGAGACCGCCCAGCGCGATCAGCGGCACGCCGATCAACCGCAGGGCGACGGCGAGCAGGGCCGGCCCGTCGGCGCGGGAGGGCTTCCACCGGGCGTTGGCCAGATAGTAGCCGATCAGGAGCATGGCCAGCGGGGTGTTGAGGTTGGCCAGGTGGGTCAGCGGCTCAAACAGGACGGTCACGCCCGTCAGATCGACGCGGCAGAAGAACAGGATCACGCCCAGCGCCACGGCGATCAGGTTGGGATTGAGCAGGAGCTTTTTGGCGGAGACGGGCTCTTTGGAAAAAAGCTTGACGCCCAGCGTCCAGATCA
Organism: uncultured Clostridia bacterium; assembly: GCA_946186725.1. Classification (GTDB taxonomy): domain Bacteria; phylum Bacillota; class Clostridia; order Oscillospirales; family Acutalibacteraceae; genus RGIG2206. The sequence goes on along the minus strand of CAMHOI010000035.1, from coordinate 6,440 downwards.
CGAGGTTAAACACCGCCACGTACATCGAGACCAGAAAGACGCCCATGTCCCCCAGCAGCGCCTGCGCCAGCGGCAGGGCCATGAAGCCCCCGTTGGCGAAGATGACGGCGCTCGTCAGCAGGTTGCGGGAGGGCTTCTCCCTGCGGCAGAAGCAGAGCAGGCCCAGCCCAAGCCCGACGGCGTGGACGACGAGGGCGCTGGCCAGCGCGAGGAGCATATACCGGGCGTTCTCGGAGGAAAAGCGCACCGTCAGGAAGGACTTGAGGATGACGGCGGGGGTGACGGCGTAGAGCAGGACGTCGGTGATGACGCGGGCGCCGCTCTCGCGGATGAGACGGCGGCAGGTCAGCAGGACTCCCACCGCGATCAGCACGAAAATGACCGCTACCTGGGTCGCGACCCCGCGAAAATAGAGCAACAAATCACCCACGTGATTTCCCTCCTTCTTTTTTCTCATTATACAACCGGATCTCCGCGCGCGCAAGCCCCGCTCTCATACCAGAAAAGGACTTTACATAAAATAGCAGGCGTGATATAATAAACAGTGTATGCATGAGAGCCGTTCTCCTTCAAATGCTAATCCAAAGCGTTGAAAAGGAGAGGATCCCATGTCCAAGGAAGAGACCCGGCGCGAGGAGGATGCCCGCCGCAGTGCCGAAACCATGTCCCCCGACCAGCTCGAGCAGATCGAGCAGTCGGGCTCGGTGACCACCGACGGCGGCTGCCACACCCTCCACTGCCTGACCGTCATCGGGCAGATCGAGGGGCACTACGCCCTTCCGCCCGAGAACAAGACCACACGTTACGAGCACGTCATTCCCCAGCTCGTCGCCATCGAGGAGGACCCCGCGATCGAGGGGCTGCTGTTGCTGCTGAACACGGTCGGCGGGGACGTCGAGGCGGGGCTGGCCATTGCCGAGTTGATCGCCGGGATGAGGACGCCGACCGTTTCCCTGGTGCTGGGCGGCGGGCATTCCATCGGGGTACCGCTGGCGGTGTCGACGAAGCGGTCCTTCATCGCTCCCTCCGCTACCATGACCATCCATCCCGTTCGCACGAGCGGCGTGGTGCTGGGCGTGCCGCAGACGCTCTCCTACTTCGACCGGATGCAAGAGCGCATCACCCGCTTCGTGACCGAGAATTCCCACGTTACCGCCGAGACCTTCACCCGGCTGATGCTGAACACCGACGAACTGACCACCGACATGGGCACCGTCCTCGACGGCGAGGACGCCGTGCGCGTCGGGCTGATCGACGAGCTTGGCTCGCTTTCGACCGCTCTGGACGCGCTCAAGGCGCTCGTGGACGAAAACCGACCTTGAGAAAGGGGTACATATCAACAATGGAATATCTGAGCGCGATCCTGCAGGGCATCATTCAAGGACTGACCGAGTTCCTGCCCATCTCCAGCAGCGGCCATCTGGCCATCTATCAACACCTCTTCGGGGGCGAGGGAGACAGCGGCCTGCTGTTCACCGTTCTGCTTCATTTTGGTACGCTGTTCGCGGTCTGCCTGGTCTATCGCCGCACCATCGGGAAGCTGATCCTGGAGGCGTGCCGCATGATCGGCGATCTGTTCACAGGCCGCCTCAAGGGCAAGAAGCTCAACGACGAGCGCCGCACCATCCTGATGATGATCCTCTCGAGCGCCATGCTGCTTCTGGTCGTTGCGCCTGTCTTCGGAGGCACTTCCCTCAAGGACGTCTTTGAGAACACCACGACGGATCCCGGCCTGTTCTGGGTCATCGGCGTGATGCTGCTTATCACGGCGGCGCTGATGTTCCTGGCCTGGAGGATCACCTCGAGCGACCGTCCCACCCACAAGGTTGCCTCCGTCAAGGATGCCCTGCTCATCGGCGCCACCCAGGCCGTCGCCGTCTTCCCCGGTCTCTCCCGCTCCGGCTCGACGACCGCCGTCGCGCTGGCCTGCGGCATGGAGAAGACCGCCGCGACCCGCTACAGCTTCATTCTCTCCATCCCCGCCGTCCTTGCCGCCACCCTGTGGGAACTGAAGGACGCCGTCCAGGCGGGCGGGCAGGCCGTGCAGATCAACTGGCTCGCCGCCTTGATCGGCGTGGTCGTCTCCGCCGTGGTCGGCGTGGCCGCCATCAAGACCTTCCTCTGGCTGATCAAGAAGAACCGTTACGTCGTTTTCTCCTTTTACTGCGCGGCGGTCGGCCTCTTCGTGATCGTCTGGAGCGTGGTAGAACACATCGCCAAGTAGGAGGACGTCATGGCAACCAAAAGCAACGCCAAAAAGAAAAAGCCCGCTCGCACCAAAAAGCAGGAGGCGGCCGACCGCTACGTTGCGTCGATCGTCCTTTTTGCCTCGGCCATCCTGCTCTTCTGCATCGCCGTGGTGGAGGGGGAGGTCGTCTGGAAGTGGCTCCATGACGTTTGGCTGGGCGTGACCGGCTTTGCCGCCTACGTCTGGCCCGCCGTCGTGCTCTACACCGCCGTTCTGCTGGCCATGGATAAGGAGAAGGGCGCCGTCATCCGCGCCACCGTCAGCGCCGGGGTTCTCCTGCTGACCGTCCAGGCCCTGGTCGACGTCTTTATGCACGGGGCCGAGAAGACGGACTTTTGGGATTATCTTGTGCTGCGCTACGAGTCGGGCGCCGCGGGCGGCGGCTTTTTAGGCGCGCTGATCGGGAACGCCCTGTGTGCCCTGCTGGGCACCGTGGGCGCCAAGATCGTCATCATCCTGCTGTGCGCGGTCACCCTGATGCTGATGACCGGGACGACGCTCGTCGCCCTCATGCGCACCGTGTCCCGCCCCGCTCAGCGGATCAAACAGGCCGCCGTCAGCGCCTTCGACGCCCATCAGGAGGAGAAGACGGACAAGCCCGCCGTACGGGCGACCAACCGTCATCCTTTTGACGTCGCCATCGAGGGGGAGGACCCCGTCGGCGGCGAGGAGACCAACGTCGACATCCGGCAGCAGAGCCGCAAGGTGGTGGACACCTTCCGTGACGGCGAGATCGAGCAGATCGTTCCCCCGGTGGGCGAGAACCCCGAACCCCCGCAGGAGAAGCCCGCCGAGCCCGTCCCCGTGGAGGACATCGCCGGGCAGCTCGCGGGGGAGGTGACCGTTGTGTCCGACGACGCAGCCCGACGCCGCGGCGCCCGAGTACGTCTTCCCGCCTATTGAGCTGCTCAGCCGCCCGGTGCAGGACAATGAGTCCGACATCCGCGCCGAGCAGGCCGCCAACGCCGAGAAGCTGGTGGATACCCTCCGCTCCTTCGGGGTGGAGACCCGCATCATCCACATCAGCCGCGGCCCCTCCGTGACCCGCTACGAGCTGCAGCCGGCGGCCGGCGTGCGCATCAGCCGCATCGCCAACCTGACCGACGACATCGCCTTGAGTCTGGCCACGTCGGGCGTGCGCATCGAGGCGCCCATCCCCAACAAGGCCGCCGTCGGCATCGAGGTGCCCAACAAGACCCGCGGCTCCGTTTCCATCCGCTCCCTCATCGAGAGTCAGGGCTTCCGTAACTCCAAGAGCATGCTCACCGGCGTGCTCGGGCGCGACATTACGGGCGAGGAGTGCTTCATGGACATCGCCAAGATGCCCCATATCCTCATCGCCGGCACCACCGGCTCGGGCAAATCGGTCTGCCTGAACTCCCTCATCATATCCATTCTCTACAAGGCCGATCCCCGGGACGTCAAGCTCCTTATGGTCGACCCCAAGGCCGTGGAAATGAAGGTTTACAACGGCATCCCGCACCTGCTTGTGCCCGTGGTCACCGATCCCAAGAAGGCCGCCGGCGCCCTGGGCTGGGCGGTGCAGGAGATGCTGCGCCGCTATCAGCTGCTCGCGGAGTACGACGTGCGCAACATCGCCGGCTTCAACGAGCGCGCCGCCATGGAGGAGGGGCTGGAGCCCCTGCCGCAGATCGTCATTTTCATCGACGAGTTCGCCGATTTGATGATGGCCGCCCCCGCCGAGGTGGAGGACTCCGTCTGCCGCCTGGCGCAGATGGCGCGCGCCGCCGGAATGCATCTGGTCATCGCCACCCAGAGCCCCCGCGCCGACGTCATCACCGGCCTGATCAAGTCCAACATCCCCAGCCGCATCTCCCTGAAGGTCGCCAATGCGCTGGAGAGCCGCATCATTCTGGATATGCAGGGCGCCGAGCGGCTGATCGGCAACGGCGATATGCTCTACTCGCCCACCGGCGCCAACAAGCCCGTGCGCATTCAGGGCTGTTGGGTCAGCGACAAGGAGATCAAGGCCGTGACCGATTTCCTCAAGGGCAAGACCCCCGTCCAGTACGACAACACCATCGTCGAGGAGATCGAGCGGCAGGCCTCCATGGCGAAACAGGGCAAGAAGGCCGCCGAGGAACAGCAGGACGAGTATGAGGAGGAAGACCCCCTCCTTTACAAAGCCCTCGAGGCCGTTGTGGAAGCTCAGCAGGCCTCCACCTCCATGCTCCAGCGCCGGCTCAAGCTGGGCTATGCCCGCGCCGCCCGCATCATGGACGAGCTGGAGCGGCGGCACTTCATCGGCCCGGCTGACGGCGCCAAACCGCGCGCCGTGCTGGTGACTCCCTCTCAACTGATGGAAATGAAGGCCACCGGAGAGATCTCCGGCTTTTGAATGCGGAACAGGCCCGCCCTTGTGTAAGCAAGGTCGGGCCTTTCTTGTGAGGTGAAGGGATGGCTTCCCGAAGAAAACGCTCCCGCGCGCTTTATTATGCGGGGGTCGGTCTGCTGATCGCGCTGGCGATCGCGGCGGCGCTGCTCCCCTTCGGCGGCGAAGGATGGCAGGCGGCTTACCGCAGGTTGGGGCTGGCCGCCGTCCCGCCGGAGGGCGCCAACGTGACCTTCCTCGACGTGGGGCAGGGCGCGGCCGCCTGTCTGTCGGACGGGGAGAGGATCTGTCTGATCGACTGCGGCGGTCCCGAGAGCGGTGTGCTCGTCGCCGACGGCGTCCGCGCGTTGGGCGGGCGGGAGATCGACCTGCTGTTGATCACCCACCCCCACAGCGACCACATCGGCGGCCTGCCCACCCTGCTGGAGCAACTGCCCGTCAAGCGTGTGGCCATGGCCGACTGGGTCCCCGACAGCCGCGAGGACGCCGACGCGCTGCAGGCGCTGGAGACGGCCTGCCGCCGGGCGGGCTGTGAGCGTCTGCCTCTGCGCGAAGGGGACACGTTCACCGTGGCGGGCTTCACCGTCAGGGCCGTGTTTGCCCGCGACGCCGAGCAGGAGAACGACCGCAGCGTCGCCTTTCTGGCAAGCGCCGAGGGGCGCCGCGTCCTGCTGACCGGGGACATGACCGCGCAGGCCGAGCGGCGGATGATCGCCGCGGGCGTCGATCTCCGATGTGACCTGCTGGCCGTCGGACATCACGGCAGCAGCGGCGCGACCTGCGAAGAGCTGCTGGAGGCGGCGCGGCCCTCTTTGGCTGTCGTTTCCTGCGGGGCGGACAACCCCTACGGGCATCCGGCGGAGCCGACGCTCGATCGCCTGCGCGCCGCAGGAGTGAGGTGGCTTCGCACCGATCTCAACGGCACCGTGCGGATCCGCCTGTCTGACATGGCCGTCTTTGCGGAGCGTCCGCCGGCCGGAGAGTGACGTTGACCCCGCTCAAGCCAAGATAGTAACATTGTGCTATAATTCGTGCCTTTTGTCCATAGACATGACCCGGAGATGGTGATAAAATGCGATTGTAGCGGCTCAACGGGATCGGCGCCGTGGCGTATGCCTTCGGCGAAGGGCACGGTCCTTATGCCGCTCACCCCCCTAATGTGGACCACCCGACTTCGGTCGGGTGGTCTGCATTTATCAGGAAAAAGAGAGCATACTATTCCCGGTGATAGTATGAAAAAGAAAAAGATCGACCCCACCCCCTCATCCACGCCCGTCCCCGGTCAGCCCGACACCGCCCTCGAGCAGGTCAACAAGTTCGGCACCTACAACATCCAGCCCACCGCCGACACCGAAAACCTCTTTCCCGCCATTGCGCACGGCCTCCCCGATCAGGAGAAGCTCCGCCGCGAGCACCGGGAAAAGGAAGGCCGCTGACCCCGCGCCGCCTCCGCTCACACGAGCGGGGGCTTTCTTTTTGCTCGGCTCTTGCGCTTTGCTTTTCTGAATGGTATAATAAACGGAATAAGAATTTGCTGTTGGAATTGGAGTGGAGCAAGTGAGCCGGAAACGGTGGATCGTTGCCGGCGGCGATCGGGAACTGGCCCGCAGTATCGCCGAGGAATGCGACGTGGACGCGCTGGTGGCCCTCATCCTGGTTTCGAGGGGACTGAGCGATCCGTTTGAAGTGGAAGAGTTTTTGTCCGACGACGTGCCCCTGGGCGACCCGATGGAGCTCAGAGACATGGACAAGGCCGTCGCCCGCATCGAGGCGGCGCTGGCGCGGGGGGAGAAGATCTGCGTCTACGGGGATTACGACGCCGACGGCGTCACCTCGACG
>CAMHOI010000034.1 GCA_946186725.1 uncultured Clostridia bacterium | reverse complement strand
CTTGCCGACGATGGCGCCGTGCAGTCCCATGGCGGCCAGCGCCCGGACGTCCTCCAGCGTGGAGACGCCGCCCGAGGCGATGACGTTCAGCGGCAGACGCTCGCAGAGGGTACGGTACAGGGCGCGGTTGGTCCCCTGCATGGCGCCGTCGCGGGAGATATCGGTGCAGATAACGGTGCGCACGCCCAGGGCGGCCATGCGCTCGCAGAAGGTCATGGCGTCCAGCCCCGAATCCTGCGTCCAGCCGTGGATGGCAACGCTGCCGTTTTTGACGTCGATGCCCACGGCGATCCTGTCGCCGTAGGCGGCGACGGCCTCCTCCGCGAAGCCGGGCGCGGTGACGGCGGCGGTGCCGAGGATGACCCGGTCCAGCCCGGCGTCCAGGTAGCGGGCGACGGTGGCCATGTCCCGCACGCCCCCGCCGATCTCGCAGAAGCAGCCGCTCTCCCGCTTGATGCGGCAGACGAGGTCGAAGTTGGGGGTGGAGCCCGTTTTGGCGCCCTCGAGGTCGACGAGATGGATGCGCTCGGCACCCTGGGCGGCGAAGTCGCGGGCGACGGCGACGGGGTCGTCGGAGTAGACGGTCTTTTGGGCGTAGTCGCCCTTATAGAGGCGGACGGCCTGCCCCTCATACAGATCGATGGCGGGGTAGATCAGCATAGTGAACCTGCTTTCATGCGGCAAAAGGCGCGAAGGATGCGAAGCCCGACCTCGCCGCTTTTCTCGGGATGGAACTGACAGCCCATGACGTTGCCACGGGCAACGGCGGCGGTCAGGGGCGCGCCGTACTCGGCGGTGGCGATGACGCTGTCCTCGCACTCGGCGGCGTAGTAGCTGTGGACGAAATAGACGCACTCCCCTTCCCTCACGTCGGCGAGGAGGGGGTGGTCGCCCCGCTTGTTGAGGGGGTTCCAGCCCATGTGGGGGATCTTCAGCCCCGCGGGGATGACGCCGGCGATGGGGCGCACGACGCCGGGCAGAAAGCCCAGCCCCTCGTGCTCGCCGTACTCAAAGCTCTTTTCAAAGAGCAGCTGCATCCCCAGGCAGATGCCGAGCAGGGGCACGCCCGCCGCCACCCTATCCCGCAGGACGGGGACCAGCCCGGTGGCGCGCAGCTTGGCGGCGGCGTCGGCAAAGGCGCCCACGCCCGGCAGGAGGAGGCGATCCGCCGCTTCGATCCGCGCGGGGTCGGCGGTCACCTCGGCCGCCTCCCCGATGGCGTCCAGGGAGGAGCGCAGGGAGAAGAGGTTGCCCACCCCGTAGTCGATGATCGCGACCTCAAGGATGTGGTGGGAGTTGCGCCCGGCCAGCTGGCGGATGTGGAGGGCGCACTCGGCCCGGCGGACGAAGCCCCACCAGAACTCCTCCCCCAGCTCGGTATCGAAGGTGCCGACCTTCTGGGTGGGGAGGGTCAGGGCGTAATCGAGAAAGGCGCGGCCCGAAAAATCGACGGCGGAGAGGATGAGCGTCTCATCCATGGGCAGGACGGTATCGCCGTAGCGGCGGATGCCCCGCTTGTCGCCGAGCGCCTGACGAAAGGCCGTGCCCAGCGCGATGCCGACGTCCTCGACCGTGTGGTGGTCGTCGACCTGCGTGTCGCCCTTGCAGGTGAGGGTCAGGTCGAAGCGGCCGTGGGAGGCGAAGAGGGTGAGCATGTGGTCGAGGAAGCCGACGCCGGTGTCGATCACGGAGCGGCCGCTGCCGTCCAGGTCGAGGGTGAGGGCGATATCGGTCTCGGCGGTCGTGCGGGTGACGGTGGCCGTTCTCATAGCTTTGCCTCCAAAACGGTGGTCAGCGCGGCGAGGAAACGTTCCATTTCCTCCTCGCTGCCGACGGTGACGCGGTTGTATTCGGTCAGACGGGGGGCGTCGAAGTGGCGCACCAGCACCCCTTGCTCCCGCAGGGCGGCGGCCAGCGCCCCGCCGCTCACACGGGGGTGGCGGATGAACAGGAAGTTGGCGCTCGAGGCGGGCATGGTGAAGCCCATCTCCCGCAGGCGGGCGGCGGTCTTCTCCCGCACGGCGATCACGGCGGCGCGGCAGCGCTCAAAGTATTCGGCGTCCAGCAGGGCGCCCACGCCGGCGGCCATCGTCATGCGGTTGACGTTGTAGGGGTTGACGGAGCAGCGCACCCGCTCCAGCTCGGCGATGCGGGCGGGGCAGGCGGCGCCGAAGCCCAGCCGCGCGCCGGCAAGGGAGCGGGACTTGGAGAAGGTGCGGCAGACCAGGAGGTTGTCGTACTTGTCAATGAGGTCGAGCACGCTCTCGCCCCCGAAATCGACGTAGGCCTCGTCGACGACGACCATGCGGCCGGGATCGGCGGCGACCAGCCCCTCCACCTGCGCCCGGGAGAGGGCGAGGCCGGTGGGGGCGTTGGGATTGGCGAGGAAGAGTGTCCCCTTCCGCCCCGCGTAGTCGGCGGGGTCAAGGGTGAAGTCCTCCTTCAGCGGCACGGTCTGCACCGGCACGCCGCACAGGGAGGCGAAGACGGGATAGAACCCGTAGGTCACGTCGGGAAAAAGAGCGGGCCGGTCGGGGCCGCAGTAGGCCGTGAAGGCGAAATAAAGGATCTCGTCCGAGCCGTTGGTGAAGAGAAGCTCATCCTCCCCCACCCCGAGGACCTGCGCGGCGGTCGCCTTGAGGTCGCGGCAGTCGGGATCGGAATACAGGCGCATCTCGCCCGCCTCCTGCCGCGCCAGCCGCTGGGCCAGCGGCGAGGGCGGGAAGGGCGATTCGTTGGTGTTGAGCTTGAGATAGGCGCGATCCCGCGGCTGCTCGCCCGGCACGTAGGGGGTCAGGGCGGCCACGCGGGGGTTGAGATAGACGCTCACAGGGTTTCCTCCCCTCGGATGACGGCGCTGCGCGCGTGGGCGGTCAGCCCCTCCTGGCGGGCGAAGAGGGCGACGTCCTCCGCCACGGAGGCGAGCGCCTCGCGGGTGAAGTAGGTGTACTGGGTCTTTTTGACGAAATCGTCGACGGAAAGCGGGCTGGAAAAGCGGGCGGTGCCGCCGGTGGGCAGGGTGTGGTTGGGCCCGGCGAGGTAGTCGCCCAGCGCCTCGGGACAATGGCGGCCGAGGAAGACGCTCCCGGCGTGACGGACGCGGTCGAGCCAGTCGAAGGGGGCGTCCAGGCAGCTCCAGATGCTCGGGGGCGATCTCATTGGCGACGTCGATGGCGGCGGCAACGGAGTCGGCGACGATGATCTTGCCGTTGTTGTCGATGGAGGCGCGGGCGATCTCCGCCCGCTCCAGAAGCGGGATCTGCCGCTCGAGTTCCTGCTGAACGGCGAGGGCGAGAGACTCGCTCTCCGTGACGAGGACGGCGGAGGCGTTGCGGTCGTGCTCGGCCTGGGAGAGCAGGTCGGCGGCGGCGACGCGGGGGTCGCTCGCGCCGTCGGCGACGATGAGGATCTCGCTCGGGCCGGCGATCATGTCGATGGAGACGGCGCCGTAGACCTGCTTCTTGGCCTCGGCGACGAAGGCGTTGCCCGGGCCGACGATCTTGTCCACACGGGGCACGCTCTCGGTACCGTAGGCGAGGGCGGCGATGGCCTGGGCGCCGCCGACCTTAAAGATGCGGTCGACGCCCGCGACCCGGGCGGCGGCGAGGATGGCGGGGGCGACGCTCCCGTCGGCGCGGGGCGGGGTGACCATGACCAGCTCGCCCACGCCCGCGATCTTGGCGGGGATGGCGTCCATCAGGACGGTGGAGGGGTAGGCCGCCGTGCCGCCCGGCACGTAGAGCCCGGCACGGTCGACAGGGATGATCTTCTGCCCCATGACGACGCCGGGGGTGTCGTTGAGAAGGAAGCCGGTGCGCTTTTGCGCCCAATGGAAGCGGCGGATGTTGGCGGCGGCCTTCTCCAGCACGGCGAGGAAGGCGGGCTCGACGGCGGCGACGGCCGCCTCGATCTCCTCGGGGGTGACGGCGAGGGAGGTCAGCGCCGCCTTGTCGAAGCGGCGGGTGTACTCCAGAAGGGCGGCGTCGCCGCGGGCGCGCACGTCGGCGAGGATCCCGGCGACGACGTCGGAAACGTCGTCGGTGGGCAGGGTGCGGGCGAAGATCTCCCCGGGGGCGACCTCGCTCATATTGAGAATGCGGATCATAGCGTTTCCTCCGTGACGGCGGCGAGCCGGGCGACGAGCGCGTCGACGGCCTCGCTCTTGAACTTATAGGCGGCCTTGTTGGCGATCAGGCGGGCGCTGATTGGCATGACCTCGGCGACGACCTGAAGGTCGTTCTCCCGCAGGGTGGCGCCCGTTTCCACGATGTCGAAGATGACGTCGGACAGGCCGAGGATGGGGGCGATCTCGATGGAGCCGTTGAGGTGGATGACGTCGATGTCACGACCCAGAGAACGGTAATACGTCCTGGCGACGTTGGCGAACTTGGTGGCGACCCGGAGGGTGCGCTCGGGGTCGTCCCGCCACCCCTTGGGGGCGGCGACGGCCATGCGGCAGCGGCCCTTCTTCAGGTCGAGCAGCTCATAGACCTCCGGCCCGTATTCGAGCAGGATGTCCTTGCCCGCCACGCCCACGTCGGCGGCGCCCCGCTCGACGTAGATGGCCACGTCGGAGGGCTTGACCCAGAAGTAGCGGACCTTTTTCTCGGCGTTCTCAAAGATGAGCTTGCGGTTGGGCTCCAGCAGGGCCGGACACTCGTAGCCCGCCGCGGCAAACAGGGCGTAGATCTTTTCCCCCAGCCGCCCCTTGGGCAGGGCGACGTTGAGGAAGCCGTCGGCGGCCGCTCTCTCACCCGGCTCGATCCGCTCCAGCGCGTCGGTATACACGGCGAAGCCGACGGCGCCCGAGCGGCGGCGGAGCTTGCGCATGAGGCGGTCGTAGCGCCCGCCCGACAGCACGGGCGCGGGCACCTGAGGCAGGAAGCCCTTGAAGAGGACGCCGTTGTAATAGTTGACGTCGTCCACGATCGAGAAATCCACCCGGAGCATGGCCGCCTCGTCTCCGGCGGCGAGGGCGGTCAGCAGGCGGCGGAAGGCGGGATAGTGGGGGGCGCTCCCGAGCAGCGCGTCCAGCCGGGGCAGGACGGCGGCGACGGGGCCGCAGACGCCCGACAGCTCCTTGAGCAGCGCGAGGGCGGCGGGATCGCCGGCGGCGCAGACGGCCTCCATCTCGTGGAGGTTCTTTTCCTTCAGCGCGGCGTAGAGGCGGCCCTCCTCCCCGGCGGAGAGGGAGAGCCGCTCCACCACGTCGCCGATCACGCTCAAATCGGAGAGCGCCAGCACGGCGTCGGGCGAAAGCCGGCGCAGACTCTCGGCGGCAAGGGAGACGACCTCCTCGATCTCCGCCTCGCCCACCCGGCCGAAGCATTCGACGCCCGCCTGCAGGATCTCGCAGAAGGAGCCGCTGTCCCCGGAGACGCGGTAGACGTTCTCGTCGTAGCAGACGCGGCGGGTCTCGTCGGGCGCGTCGGCGCTGTTCTTGATGATGGAGAGGGTGACGTCGGGCTTGAGGGCCATCAGGCGGCCCGACGGGTCGGTGAAGGTGATGACGTTGTCGGAGACGAGGAACTCCTTGTTGTTGGCGTAGAGGTCGTACTCCTCGAATTTGCTCATGCGCCAGGGGCGGTAGCCGGCGGCGCGGTAGAGCTCGCGCAGGGCGAAGACGATCTTCTCCCGGTTTTGCAGGACGGAATCGGAGACGTTCACGCGTTTTCCTCCTTCATGCGGTCGATGACGGCGCGGTAGCCGCCCGCCCCGTAGGACAGACAGCGGTTGACCCGGCTGATGGTGGCGGTGCTGATGCCGACCTGCTCGGCGATCTGCTGATAGCTGCGGCCCTGATCCAGCAGCAGCGCGGTGTCCAGCCGCTGGGCCATGTCGCGGATCTCCTTGATGGTGCACAGGTCGTCGAAGAAGGCGGCGCACTCCTCCGGCGTCCGCAGAGCGGCGACGGCGGCGAACAGCCGCTCGGTCGATTCGTTGCGATAGTTGGGCATGATCCTCCCCCACTTCTTAAAGCTTGCTACCATGATACTACGGTAAAGCGATAAAGTCAAGCGTGCTTTTCCAAAGTCTGCGGAATGAACAAAAACGCCGACCGGGCGGTCGGCGTTTTTGTTCATATCATGGCGGCCATGACGGCCTTGATGGTGTGCAGGCGGTTCTCCGCCTCGTCAAACACGAGGGAGCGGTCGCTCTCAAACACCTCGTCGGTGACCTCCATGCAGGTCAGGCCGAATCTTTCACGGATGGCGCGGCCGATCTCGGTGCCGAGGTCGTGAAAGGCGGGCAGGCAGTGCAGGAAGCGGCACTGCGGCCCCGCCGCGTCCATCAGCGCCTCATCCACGCGGTAGGGCGACAGGGCGGCGATGCGCTCGGCCCACACGTCGTCCGGCTCCCCCATGGAGACCCAGACGTCGGTATAGATGACGTCGGCGCCGGACACGGCCGTGTACGGATCCTCCTCAAAGGCGAGGGTGGCGCCCGTTTCGGCGGCGATGGCGCGGCACCGCTCGATCAGGGCGGGGTCGGGCCGGTAGGCGCGGGGCGAGCAGGCGACGAAGCGCATCCCCATCTTGGCGCAGCCCACCATCAGGGAATTGCCCATGTTGTAGCGGGCGTCGCCCATGTAGACCAGCTTGCGTCCCTTAAGGGAGCCGAAGTGCTCCCGGATGGTCAACAGATCGGCGAGGATCTGGGTGGGGTGGTATTCGTTGGTCAGGCCGTTGAAGACGGGCACGCCGGCGTACTTTGCCAGCGCCTCCACCCGCGCCTGCTCGAAGCCGCGGTACTCGATGGCGTCGAACATCCGCCCGAGGACGCGGGCGGTGTCGGGCAGGGATTCCTTCTTGCCGATCTGGGAGCCCTTGGGGTCGAGGTAGACGGGGTGCATCCCGAGGTCGTGCGCCGCCACCTCGAAGGCGCAGCGGGTGCGGGTGCTGGTCTTTTCAAAGATCAGCGCAATGCTCTTGCCCGCGCAGGAAGCGTGCGGCACGCCCGCCTTTTTGGCGGCCTTGAGGTCGGCGGCGAGGTCGAGCAGGCCTCCGATCTCCTCCGGCGTAAAATCCAGCAGGGTGAGAAAACTGCGTCCTTTCAGATCCATCACAGGCCCTCCTCACAGACGGAAACGATGGTATCGGCGGCCTGCATGAGCAGGTCGTCGGGGATGTTGAGCGCGGGGAGCAGGCGCACCTTGTCCTTGGCGGTCAGGCAGAGCACGCCCTTTTCGATGCATCCGGCCACGACGTCGGCAGCGGGGCGGACGGTCTTGAGCCCAAGCATCAGACCGAGCCCAGTGACGCTCTCGATCCCCTTGGAGGCGGCCAGCCGCTCGCAAAGGCGGCGGCTTTTCTGCCGCACGGCGGCGAGGAAGGCGTCGTCCAGCCGCTCGAGCACGCTGATCGCGCCGGCGCAGCAGACGGGGTTGCCTCCGAAGGTGGACCCGTGGTCGCCGGGCGCGAAGACGTCCTCGACCTTCTCCCCCAGCAGGGTGGCGCCCAGCGGCAGGCCGCCGCCCAGTCCTTTGGCGGTGGAAACGACGTCGGGCGTGAGTCCGAAATTCATGTAGGAATAGAGCGCCCCCGTGCGGCCGTTGCCCGTCTGCACCTCGTCGACCATGATGAGGATGTCCCGCTCCTTGCAGAAGGCGGCCATCTCCCGCAGGAAACCGCCATCCACGGGGACGACGCCTCCCTCCCCCTGCACGCACTCAAAGAGGACGGCGGCGACGGGGGTGCGGGCGCACAGCGCCTCCAGCTCGTAGATGCCGCCGGCGTGGGGATCAATGTGGCAGAAGCCGGGCGTGAGGGGCTGGTAGAGCCGATGGAAGCTGTCCTGGCCGGTGGCGGCGAGCGTGGTCAGGGTGCGGCCGTGAAAGCTGTTCTTAAAGGTGACGACGGTGGCGCAGTCGGTCCCCTTGCGCTCGCTCGCGTACTTGCGGGCGGCCTTGATCGCGCATTCGTTGGCCTCGGCGCCCGAGTTGGAGAAGAAGACCTTTTTCATCCCCGTGCGCTCGCACAGCATTTGCGCCAGGCGGGCGCAGGGCTCGGTGTAGTAGAGGTTGGAGGTGTGCTGGACGCGGGAAAGCTGGGCGGTAACGGCGGCCTGCCAGGCGTCGTCCGCGACGCCGAAGGCGGTCACGCCGATCCCGCTGCCCATGTCGATGTATTCCCTGCCGTCCGCGCCGGTCAGGACGCTCCCCTTCCCCGAGACGATCTCGACGGGAAAGCGGCGGTAGGTGGAGGCGACGTAAGCGTCGTCAAGCTGCTTAATGCTCATGGGGACCTCCCGAGATCATGGTGCCGGCGCCCTCGTCGGTGAGCAGCTCCATGAGGATGGAATGGGGCACCCGCCCGTCCATGATGACGACGTGCCCCACCCCCTTTTGAATGGCCTCCACGCAGCAGTCCACCTTGGGGATCATACCGCCCGAGATGACGCCCTCCTCGGCGAGGGTGCGGGCCTCGTCGACGGTGAACTCGGGGATGAGGGTGGAGATGTCGTCCTTGTCCCGCAGCACGCCGGGGACGTCGGTCATCATGATGAGGCGCTCGGCGCCCAGCGCGCCCGCGATGTGGGCGGCGGCGGTGTCGCCGTTGATGTTGTAGGTGTTGCCCTGTTTGTCGCACCCGACGGTGGAGATGACGGGGATGTATCCCTTCTCCAGCAGGTCGGTGACGGGCTTGATGTGGATCCGGGTGATCTCCCCGACGTAGCCCAGTCGCTCGTCCTTGACGGCGGCCTCGATGAGGCGGCCGTCCATGCCGGACAGGCCGATGGCGCGCCCGCCCTTCATCTCCAGCAGGTTGACCAAGATCGGAAGAGCGTC
>CAMHOI010000033.1 GCA_946186725.1 uncultured Clostridia bacterium | reverse complement strand
AGACGCCGCTGCCCCGCATGACCTACACCGAGGCGATGGAGAAATACGGCTCGGACAAGCCCGACGTCCGCTTTGACATGACCATTGAGGATCTCTCCGACCTGGTCGCCGACTGCGGCTTCGGCGTCTTCGCCGACACGGTCAGGGCCGGCGGCACGGTGCGCGCCATCACCGCCAAGGGCGGCGCCGCCCTCCTCACCCGCAAGGAGATCGACAAGCTGACCGAGGACGCCCGCGGCATCGGCGCCAAGGGGCTGGCATACATCCGCTGGGTGGAGGACGCGCCCACCTGCTCCTTTGCCAAGTTTATGACCGAGCAGGAGATGGCCGCCATCCTCGCGCGCACGGGCGCCGAAAAGGGAGACGTCGTTCTCATCGTTGCCGACCGCAAGCCGCTGGCGCTCTCGGTGCTGGGCGCCCTGCGCCTGAGCGTGGCCAAAAAGCTCGACCTGATCCCCGAGGGACAGTGGCGCTTCCTGTGGATCACCGAGTTCCCCTTCTTCGAGTATAACGAGGAGACGGGGCGCTGGGACGCCATGCACCACCCCTTTACCGCGCCGCTCAAGGAGTGCCTGCCCTATCTGGACAGCGATCCCGGCAGGGTCTTCGCCGACGCCTACGACCTGGTGCTCAACGGCATCGAGCTGTCCAGCGGCTCCATGCGCATCACCGATCCCGCCCTCCAGCGGCATATGTTCGCCGCGCTCGGCCTGACCGACGAGGAGGCGCAGCAGAAGTTCGGCTTTCTCATTGACGCCTACCGCTACGGGGCGCCCCCGCACGGGGGCATGGGCATCGGCCTCGACCGCCTGTGCATGCTGATGACCGGCTCGGACAGTCTGCGGGACGTGGTCGCCTTCCCCAAGGTCGCCAATTCGGGCGAGTTGATGAGCGGTGCGCCCGCCGGCGTGGACGCGCTCCAGCTGGAGGAGTTGGCCATCGCCGTCACCGCCAAAGAGGAAGAATAAGGAAAACGCCAAAGGAAGCTCTTTCCTTTGGCGTTTTTGTATGCGCGCACGCACGCGGGTCATACTAATCCCGAAGAAAGGCGGGATCGGCATGGCGGACCATACCAGACGACTCTTGAGCGAAGTGGAGAAAACGGCGGCCTTCGGGCGGGATTCGGTGAAGGCGGTTCTCCGCCACGTGGACAACGACCATCTGCGGCAGGAGCTGTCCCGCAGCCGGAACCGCTACCGCACCGTGGTCGACGAGGCCCACAACACGCTGGCCTCTCTGGGCTGTCATTCGGGGCGCAATCCTCAGTCTGTCAAGATGATGATGCGCACCGCCATCAATGCCCAGCTCAACCGCAAGCGGGACGTTTCGCGCGCGGCGGAAATGATGATCCAGGGCTGCACCATGGGCAACATCGAGCTGCTCAAGGCCATCCACGACAATCCGGCGGCCTCCACCCGCGCCGTCGACATCGCGGAGCACGCCATCACCGAGCAGGAGCGCACCATCGAAAGCATGAAACGGTTTTTGTAAGAGGAAGACCCCCGGTCGTTTGACCGGGGGTCTCGTTTACGCCTGCAGCAGGCAGGCGGCGGCGATGTAGATGGCGTAGGTCGCCAGCAACAGGATGCCCTGCCAGCGGTAGAATCGCCTCGTAATCAGGGGCGGCACCACGGCGATCAGCCCCACCGCGAGGCAGACGGGGATGTCCAGCCCGCCCCGGAAAACGGCCGGCCAGGCGGCGGCGTAGGCCTTGGCCGGGACCTCCAGCGTGCCGCCCGAGATGAAGGAGCAGACGGGCAGGATGAGCGTCAGGTCGAAGACGTTGGCGCCGATGATGTTGCCCACCGAGAGGGAGGACTGCTTCTTGGCGATGGCGGTCAGGGTGGTGACCAGCTCGGGCAGGGAGGTGCCGATGGCGACCATGGTGATGGCGATGATGTTCTCGGGGATGCCGCTGATCTCGGCGATCCGGGTGCCGTACTTGACCAGCATATCGGCGCCGACGACGATACCCGCCGCGCCGAGGACGAACTTGATGAGGTTGACGGCGACCACCTTGCCGGTGGGACGCTCCCCCTTGAGCTCGACGACGGCGTCGCCCCGGGTCCGGAACGCGTTGCGCACGTTGAGCACCATGAACACCGCGAAGAGGGCAAGCAGGATCCCGCTCATCCACAAGGAAACGGAGCCGGCCGCCGCCGAACCGCACAGGAAGGCGGCCGCGCCGAGCATGATAACGGCCTGCCCCGCGAATTCACGCCGGTTGATGACCGAGGGGATGCAGACCAGGGAAATGCCGAGGATGAGCCCGATGTTGGCGGTCACGGAGCCGACGGCGTTGCCGATGGCCAACTCCAGCCCCTCGTGCAGGGGGCTTTGCACCGCCTCCACCGTGGCGAAGGAGGAGGTCAGCAGCTCGGGCAGGGTGGTGGCAAAGCTGACCACCGTCGCGCCGATGATGAATTTGGGAATGCCGGACACCTCGGCCAGCCAGCTCGCCGCGTCGACAAAGAAGTCGCCGCCCTTGACGATGAAGAAGAGCCCCACGCCGAAGAGGATGAGGATGCCGATGATGTTGTCGTTGAAGAAGCCGAGTATGGTTTCCAAACCGTTCACCTCACGTCAAATGGTAAAAAAACGAGACTCCGCGCCCGTGTGGGCGTTAAAAGTCTCGTTCCTTTGCTTTGGAAAAAGGCGCGCGTCCATGCCGCCGGAGCGGCAGAGATTGTTGGGCGCGTGTGACAACTACTCCCTTTTAACAACCGCAGTATATCATACGTTTCCACCGTTGTCAAGAGGGTGCGCGTCCCCGGCGGGCTTGACGGAGAAGACGGCGCACAACGCCATCACCGCGAAGCCGAGGTAGGACATCTCAGGCAGATCGCCGCCGTAGAGAGCGAACCTGCCGCCCAGCGCCAGATCGATCAGGTCGGGCAGGACGACGGCCGCGCACAGCAGGGCGGTCGACAGCCCGAAGGAGAGGAAGGAGGCGGCGATCTTCTCGGTAGCGAGGCCGGCCTGAAGCTTGCCGTCGGCGTGGAGAAAGAGCAGGAGCAGGCACATGGTCAGAATATCGAACACGGTGTCGGCGACGGCGACCTCAGCGGTGTAGTCGGCGAAGCGGGCGATCAGCCGCACCACGGCGTAGACGGTGCCGACCGGCGTCAGCCAGGCAGAAAAGCGCATCACCTTTAACGCTCCCAGTCCGCGCAGGATCATCACGGCGGCAAAGACTGCCGACAGAAAGGCCAGCAGGAAGCTCGCCGCGCCGCTCTCACGGAGCAGAAGGTCAACCGTCTCCAGGATCAGGCAGGCGCCCGCGATAAAGGCGCCGACCGCCAGCGGTACGCTCCGCTCGGGAAAGCGCCGCTGCGCCGGCCGCGAAAGGCGGCAGAGCAGATGAGCGACGACCGGAAAGGCGATGAACGCCACCGTCACGGCGGCCCCCGCGGCGCTCAGACCGTCCTGATAGAAGCCGGTGCCGGGGTCGATCATATGGAACCGCTGCAGCACGCGTGCGATCAGCAACAGAGGGGCGGCGATATAGAAGAGCAGAAAGACTTGGCTGCGTTTCATATTCTTCTCCTCAGCGCTCGTTCAGCGGCCGGTAGATCTGTTTCTCCCACACGGCCTTGTAGGCGGGACGGATGATCTTGCCGTTGGTGGTGATCTCCTCAATGCGGTGAGCGCACCAGCCCGCGATGCGGGAGACGGCAAAGATGGGAGTGAAGAGGTCGACGGGGATGTTGAGCGCCGAATAGACCAGCCCGGAGTAGAGATCGACGTTGGCGCAGATGGGCTTCTCACTCCCCCGGCGGGAGGCGAGGAGCTGCGGCGTGACCCGCTCCACGGCCTCCAGCAGGGCCAGACGCTCAGCCAGCTTGCCCTCGGTGCAGAGGGCGCGGGCCATTTTCTTGATACGGATGGCGCGGGGATCGCTCAGGGTGTAAACGGCGTGGCCCATGCCGTAGATCAGCCCGGTGCCGTCGAAGGCCTCCTTGCGGAGAATGTGGGTCAGATAGTCGGCCAGCTGCCCGTCGTCGGCGGGGTTCTTGACGTGGGCGGCGATGTCCTCCGCCATCTCCAGCGCCTTGATGTTGGCGCCGCCGTGCCGGGGCCCCTTGAGGGAGCCGATGGCGGCCGAGATGGCGGCGTAGGTGTCGCTGCCGGTGCTGGAGAGGACGCGGGCGGTGAAGGTGGAATTGTTACCGCCGCCGTGGTCGGCGTGGAGCATCAGACAGCGGTCGAGCGTCTTGGCCTCCAGGTCGGTGAAGGCGCGGTCGGGCCGGATGGAGGAGAGGATGCACTCCGCGATGGAGTGGTTGGCGTCCAGCGGGTGGAAGAACATACTCTTGCCGTCGTAGTGGCGGCGCTTGACCTGATAGGCGTAGCTCATGATGGCGGGCATCCGGGCGATCAGCTCGATGCACTGTCGAAGCACGTTTTCCAGATTGGTGCTGTCGGGATCGTCGTCATAGGAATACAGCGCCAGCACCGAGCGGCCGAGCTTGTTCATAATGTTGCGGGAGGGCGCCTTGATGATCATATCCTCGGCAAAATAGGGGGGCAGCTCGCGGGCGTCGGCGAGGACGCCGCGGAACCAGTCCAGCTTCTCCCTGCTGGGCAGGGAGCCGAAGAGCAGCAGCCAGATGACCTCCTCAAAGCCGAAACGGTCGTCCTGCTCCGCGCCGTCGAGGATGTCGTTGATGTCGATGCCGCGGTAGCTGAGCAGGCCGGGCACGGCCACCCGCTCGCCGTCGTCGATGACGTAGCCGCGCACGCTGCACACGCGGGTCAGCCCCACCATGACGCCGCTGCCGTCCTCGTTGCGCAGGCCGCGCTTGACGTGGTAACGGGTGAAGTCGGAGGGGTCGATGTAGTTATATTTCTTGAATTCGTCACATAGACTGGACAAGACGTCAAAAGGAATGTCCATGCAGGCGCCCCTTTCTCTTTCCTCGGGGGAAAGGATGCTTTGAAACCGTATTCTAACACAAAAACCCGGCAAAGTCAAGGCGACTTTGCCGGGCGGATCAGAAGAAAAACAAGTCCTCAAACCGTTGGTCGAGCGCCAGACAGAGCACCAGCGCCAGCTTGGCCGTGGGCTGGAACTGCCCGGTCTCGATGGAACTGACGGTGTTGCGGGAGACGCCGACCATCTCGGCCAGCTGGGCCTGGGAGAGGCCCTTGGCGGCGCGGGCCTCTTTGAGCCGGTTGTGCAGGATCAGTTTGTCATCCACGTGACCACCCCCGTCAACTGCAGAATGTAGATGACCAGGAATGTCGCCGCCAGCGCCAGCTCGAGCAGGCCGAAGATCAGCTCATGCACGCGGCGCAGACGCAGGAACTTGACCAGCAGCGAGGTGCCGGTGATGGACAGATAGACCGCGCAGACGGCGAAACTGATCCGCTCGGCGAAGATCGCCTCGAGGATGAGAACGACACTGCAGATGGCGCCGCCCACCCCGCCGGCCGCCCGGCCGGCGCGGACGAGAGCGTCCCGCTCCCGTTCGTCCATGCCGCGGTTCTCCCGGCGGCTGCGCTCCAGAATTTCGTCTTTGTTCATGTGGATGCCTCCCTTGAAGTTGCCAAGTTCACTTGGCACATCCTCAGCATACCACTGCCAAGTAAACTTGTCAACCCCTATTTTTCAGAGAGGAGAGGGAGGAGATGAAGGGCTTTCGCTGGGGCCGTCTCTGGACGGCGGGTACGCTGTTGTTCTTTTTGGTGTCGGCCCTCCTTCCTCTGCCCGCGCTGTGGGAGGGAGAGGGAGCGCGCTCGTCCGCCTCTTTCGCTCCCCGCTCCCCCTTGCCTGCGGAAACGAGCGGGAGTTTTCGGGTGCTGCGCACTGCCACGGGGAAGATCGAAAAGGTGCCGCGCGACGAATACCTCTTCGGGGTGGTCGCCTGCGAAATGGGCGGCAAGGCCCCCCTCGAGGCCCTCAAGGCGCAAACCGTCGCCGCCTTCACCTTTGCTCTGTACCGCGCGGGGGAGAGGGCGGGGGAGGCCTATGACCTGACCGATGATCCCGCCCGGGACCAGGCCTGGCTCTCCCGCGAGGAGATCCGCACCAAGTGGGGCAAGGAGTATCAAGCACTGGCCGACGCCGTCGACGGGGCGGTCGCCGCGGTCAGGGACTACCGGCTGGTTGACGACGACGGCGCCCCCGTTATGGCTGCCTACCATGCCGTCTCCTCCGGCCGCACCGAGTCGGCGCTGATCGCCTGGGGCGTGGACAAAAGTTACCTGCAGCCGGTGGAAAGCGTGGGCGATCTGCTCAGTCCGGATTATCTTTCCACCTGCACCTTCACCTACGCCGAGTTGGCCGAGAAGCTGGCCTCCGACGTCACGCTGACGGGAGAGGGCGCCGGATGGCTGGGCAAGACCGACTGGTCCCCCTCGGGAACGGTAACGGAGATGGCGTGGGGCGGCGTCACACTGACGGGCGCCCGCCTGCGGGAGCTGCTGGGGCTCAGAAGCGCCGCCTTCCAGGTGGAGCCCGCCGAAGGGGGCTATGTTTTCCGGGTCAAGGGCTACGGCCACGGCGTCGGCATGAGTCAGTACGGCGCGTGTTACATGGCGCGCTGCGGTTCCACCTTCGTGGAGATCCTCAGCCACTACTATACCGGCTGCAAAATGGTGAGGTCATAACCCGGCCCGCGCCCACATATTCTTTACTACTATCCTACTTGGGAGTTGAGGGTATGAAGGGAGCAGTAGAGGAAAGAGCGGTCACTCTGGGCGAGTACATTCTGGAAAACAAGGCCACCGTCCGCGCCGCCGCCAAACAGTTCAACGTTTCCAAATCCACGGTTCATAAAGACGTAGCCGAGCGGCTTCGGCACATCGAGCCGCAGTTATATCGGGAGGTCAAAAAGGTGCTGGACGTCAACAAAGCCCAGCGCCACATCCGCGGCGGCTTGGCCACCAAGCGGAAATACAGCGCCGCCGGACACTGACGGCAGCCCCTCACGCCTCTTTTCCGAAAGAGGCGTGATTTTTGCTGAAACGCCGAATCCGGTACTATGAAAACGGCTGTGCTTATGGTATGATAGGAACGAGACCCCACGTTGAAAGGAGAGATCCCTATGCTCAAGCCCTCCCTGATCGCTCACCCTCGTCCCAACGCCGATGAGGCGCAGACGCGCGTGCTCGACGACGTGCGCGTGACCTATCTGACCTCCCGCCTGCTGCGGGTGGAGATCGGCGCTTTTTGCGATCTGGCCAGCTATGCGGTGTGGTATCGCCAATGGCCGGCAGGCGCGCTCACCCTTCGCCGGAAGGGAAAGGACGTCGTCGCCGAGACCGAGGACGTCTCCCTCATCATCCGGGACGGTGCGCCCTACAGCGTCACCTTCAAGGACTCCGGCGCCGTCGAGATCCTGTCCGAGCAGGTCAATCTCAAGGGCACCTGCCGCACCCTGGACGGCACGAGCGGCGCCATCCCGCTGGGGGACGGCTTCCTGACCGAGAGCGGCGTCTGCCTCTTCGACGACAGCGGCAGCGTCCTGCTGGACGAGGAGGGCCATCTCCTTCCCCGCACCGACGGCGGGCGGGACTGGTACGTTTTCGCTTACGGCAAGGACTACCGCGCGACGATGGCCGCCTACTACCGCATCGGCGGCGCCGTGCCGGTGGTGCCCCGCTTCGCGCTGGGCGTCTGGTGGAGCCGCTACCACGCTTATACCCAGGAGGAGTACCTCGCTCTGATGGACCGCTTTGAGGCGGAGGGTGTCCCCCTGACCGTCGCCACGGTGGACATGGATTGGCATTGGACAGACATCAAGCAGAAGTTCGGCGTCGGGGGCGACTGGCGCGATTACTGCGTACAGAGTTATGAAAACTTCCGCGATTGGACAAAATACGCCTGGACGGGCTACAGCTGGAACCGCGACCTTTTCCCCGACCACAGGGCCTTCCTCAAAGCCCTGCACGACAGGGGCCTGAGGGTTACCCTCAATCTCCACCCCGCCGACGGCGTGCGCTGGTTCGACGACTGCTACCCCGAGACGGCCCGCGCCGTGGGGATCGACCCCGATACGAAACAGACCGTTCGCTTCCGCTGTGGCAGTGACGACTTCTGGAACGCCTATTTCGACCACGTCCACAAGCCCATGGAGAAGGAGGGCGTGGACTTCTGGTGGATCGACTGGCAGCAGGGGCAGACCAGCGACGTCGAGGGGCTGGATCCCCTCCTCGCGCTCAACCATTATCACTACCTTGACAACGCCGAAAACGGGGAGATCCCCCTCATCCTTTCCCGCTACGGCGGCCCCGGCTCCCACCGCTACCCCCTCGGCTTCTCGGGCGACACCGTCATCGGGTGGGAGGCGCTCGCCTTCCAGCCCTATTTCACCGTCACCGCCGCCAACGCCGCCTACGGCTGGTGGAGCCACGACATCGGCGGCCATATGCAGGGCTACCGGGACGACGACCTCTACCTGCGTTGGCTCGAGTTCGCCGTCTTTGCGCCGATCCTGCGTCTCCACTCCACCTCCAGCCATCTGCTGGGCAAGGAGCCGTGGAAGTATCGCCAGGATGTCTGCGAGAGCGCAAAAAAATGGCTGACCTTCCGCCACCGCCTCATCCCCTACACCTTCTCGCTCGACCGCCGCTATCACGAGCAGGGGATCGCCCCCTGCGAGCCGATGTACTACGCCGATCCGGACGAGCCGGAGGCCTACCGCGTGCCCAACCAGTACCGCTTCGGCAGTGAGCTGATCGTTTGTCCCATCACTGCCCCCCAGCAGAAGGAAAACGGCATGGGCCGCGTGGAGGCGTGGATCCCCGAGGGGACGTATACCGACGTGTTCACCGGGCAGACCTATCGCGGCCCCTGCCGCCTGCCCCTCAGCC
>CAMHOI010000032.1 GCA_946186725.1 uncultured Clostridia bacterium | reverse complement strand
GTCCCCTGACGGAGAAGATGCTCTGCATCGCCGACAGTGAGAAGCCGATTGCCGTTGCGGGCGTCATGGGCGGCGAGTATTCCGGCATTCTGGACGACACGACCGCCGTTGTGTTCGAATCCGCCTGCTTCAACGGCGCCAGCGTGCGCACCACTGCGAAAACGCTCGGTATGCGCACCGACTCCTCCGCCCGCTTTGAGAAAGGGCTTCCGCCCCAGCTATGCCAAATCGCGCTGGATCGTGCCTGCGAATTGGTCGCGCTTCTGGACGCCGGCGATGTCGTTAACGGGCAGGTCGACGAAAAGCATTTTGATGAATCACCTGTCACCGTTGCGCTGGAGCCGGAGTGGACCAACCGCTTCCTGGGCACCGATCTGACCGAAAAGGAAATGGTCGATATTCTGACCGGGCTCGGATTCACCGTCGAGGGCAGGACCGTCACCGTTCCCTACTTCCGCACCGACGTCCATCACAAGGCCGACATTGCCGAAGAGATCGCCCGCATCCACGGCTACGACGTCATCCCCGATTCGGCCATCAAGGGCAAAGCCAACGGCAAACTGACAGCCGTTCAGAAATTTGAGAGGACCGTCCAGCAGACCATGATCGCGCAGGGCTACTCGCAGATCATGACCTATTCCTTCATCAGCCCCAAGGAATACGACGCCGTCGGAATGCCCGAAAACGACCCGATGCGCACTTCCGTTGTCATCCAAAACCCGTTGGGCGAAGAGACCTCCATCATGCGCACGACGGCTCTGCCCTCCATGATGGAGACGCTGGCGCTCAATAACAGCCGTCGCAACGACGCCGTCAGGTTGTATGAGATTGCCAAAGTGTACCGCCCCGTTGAGGGCAATGAGCTTCCCGACGAGCGGAAAATTCTGATGCTCGGCGCCTACGGCAACGACGCGGACTTCTTCTCGGTCAAGGGAGCGATCGAAGAACTGCTGATCCGGCTGAATCTGCCCGAGGCCGAATTCACCGCCTGCCACGATGTTCCCGCGTATCATCCGGGCCGCACCGCGACACTCGCCCTGAATGGCCAAACCGTCGGTATCGTCGGGGAGATCCACCCCAAGGTAAGAGCGAATTACGGCATTCGCGCCCGCGTCTATGTGGCGCAGTTGGATATGCAGCTTCTCTACGCAAACGCGCTGCCGGAAAAAACCTATCACCCACTGCCGAGATACCCGTCCGTCACGCGCGATCTGGCCATCGTCTGCGACAAAGATCTGCCGGTCGCCACGCTCAAAAACGTGATCGTCAAAAATGTCGGTCAGCTTTTGGAGAAGATCGAGCTGTTTGACGTCTATCAGGGCGATCGTATCCCCTCAGGCAAGAAGAGCGTTGCCTATTCGTTCACAATGCGGTCGGATCACGCTACTCTCAGCGATGAGCAATGCGATACCATCGTCGGCAAGATCATCGACGATCTCAAGGAATTTGACGCCCAGATCCGATCCTGAACAATCACAAACAAAGCAGGGACAGAATCATCTGTCCCTGCTTTTGTATTGCCAGATCAGCATAAAAAGCAGATAGAGGGCGGCCAGCAACAAAGTCGGATTTCCGCCGAGCAGAAGCAGATACACGCCGGCAGCGCCGCAAACCGTCCCCAACGTTGCCGTGATCGCCGTCCGGATCACAGCGGCCTTGCGCTCCGGCAGTCTTTGCAGAAGGATCAAGTCCAGCAAGTCTCCCCCGTCCATACCCTCCAGCGGAAGCATATTAAACAAGCCGCATACCGCTTGCACGGCGGCAAAGCGCAGAGAGACCGGCCAAAGTATGACGGCGGCGATCCCGTTGACCAGGGGCCCGGAAAGGGCGATCCTCACCGACTGATTACGCTCGATCTCTCCCCCGCCCCGTTCCATCCGTATTCCCCAGGGGCAAAGCCGGATGGTTCGAAGGGGCACGCCCAAAAGCATCATGGCGACCGCGTGACCGCCTTCATGCATACAGCATGCGGCCAACGCCATGCTCATAGCGCCGCTTCGGTCCGCGATCAGCATGGCGGTCACGATCAGCATGCCCGGCACATCCAGCGTGATCTTCGTTTTGCCTAACCTCCAGGTCATACGCTGTACAGTTTCGGCAAATAATAGGACGGGTCGATCCGCACACCCTGTACGCGGACTTCAAAATGCAAATGGGGGCCGGTCGAGCGGCCCGTGCTTCCGGCGCGTGCAATGACCTGCCCCTTTGATACGTGCTCGTCGACGTCGACCAAAAGTTGAGAACAGTGCGCATACAGCGTGACCAGTCCGTCGCCATGATCGAGCGCGATGAAATTGCCGTAATCGCTGCTGCTTTTCGCTTTCACAACCGTCCCGTCCAACGCCGCGTAGATCGGTTCCCCGTAATCGGCGCCGAGGTCAAGTCCCGAATGCATGGCATACGCGCCCGTGACGGGATTGACCCGATATCCGAACTGTGAGGTCACGTTGGTCGATTGAATGGGCATGCACATCCCGTTGACCGCCTGTCGATTCCCCGACAGCAGTCGGATCTCGTCAAGGTCGAACACGCAGTCTTCGGCAGAGTCCTCATCGTATTCCTGAACCGTATCCCCGACCGTCACGTTGCTCGTTGCGACAGGTGCGGCTTTCTTCTCCGTTTTGGGCACGGCGGTTTCAGGCGTTTCTTTCTCTTGGGTGCCCAATACCGTCTCCAGCGACGTCGTTTCGCTCAATCGTTCCTGCAGCATAACGCGAAGCCCGTCGTAATGATCCTTAGCCAGAAATTTGACGCCGAAGAAGGCAATCATCAGGATCAGAAAGAACAAGCACTGGTCGATCAGCAGATCCCAGATCGTCTTGCGTCGTTTCGGCTCGGACGGCGTTTCCGCCGTTTCAGGGACGGGCTCCCATTTCGGCTCATCCCAGTTCCACTCATCCATCGGCGTTCTCCCATAAGCATTGTTTTTGTAATTCCTATGAGCGAAGGCGTAAAAAAAGACCGGATCGTTCAAACGACCCGGTCAAAAGCGGCATTTATTTTCCCTTCCGGATGACATACTTCATCATGTTGATCGCCGGCTGGCGCAGATACTTGGCATTGTCGCCGATCATCTCCAGGAACACGTCAAAAAGCTCGGCGCGGTCACGGAACGCCTCCCCGATGATGGAATAGGTGATGGTGCTCTGGACCTCATAATCGCCGTCAACGTAGTAGAGATCCAGCATTCCGACCATCTTGTCCAACTGCTTGGTATCTCGATTCTCGACCGCCTGCCGTAAAACAACGGCAGCCGTCCCGGAAAAGAAGTGATCAGCCAGAAAACCGCCGTAGCGCGCCACTTCCTCCTTGTACTGATCCTTATAGGCGGGGAACAGCGTCAGAAAGCGGTTGCAGAAGGATTCCAGTCCGGGCACGGTGTCGCCCCTGGTCTTGCCGGGGAGCGGCACGTCACGCTTGGCCATATTGACGGAGCGCGTCAGCCCCAACTCACCGTTGAGCGTATCCAGAAAGTCGTTGCCGACACTTCTGGCGTCCGCCTCCGTGGAGCGCTCGTCGAACAAATAAGACGACAAGGTGTAGAAATCCGAGGCGCCCTCCTCTTTCAGATCCGATTTTTCAAGCAGAAACACGTGCTTCTTTTCATCGTATCGCACACGAATGGCGCACGACGAATTGACAAACACGCAGTCCGCGCTGTCCTGTCGAACAAACTTTTGAGAATCAATGACCGGCTTCAACCGACCGATCACGACCTCCAACATAGCGTCTGTCATAGGTTACCTCCATCGGCCATATCGGCCTGCCGTTGTATTCTACCACACTTTGCTCGGTTTGTCATCATAAATTTTTCTTTTCATTCGTGCGTTTCAATGCTATAATCGTATCAAGACAGCAATAGAGGAGGGCCGTGAATGAAGGACTTGACCGATATGGAATACTTGACCCGCCTGTTCTCCCGACACGGCTTTCATTTCAGCAAAGGATTGGGACAAAACTTTATCGTCGATCCGTCGATCTGCCCCAGGATCGCCGATAGCGCCGACGTCGACGGCCAGGGCGTACTGGAGATCGGTCCGGGCGCAGGCGTGCTGACGCGGGCGCTGTCTGAACGGGCAGGGAAAGTCGTCGCGCTGGAAGTGGACAAGCGCTTGGCCCCCGTTTTGGCGGAAACGCTGGACGGCTGCGGCAACGTGAGCGTCCGATTTGAGGACGCCATGACCTGCGACCTGCATCAGCTGATCCGGGAGGAGTTCGGCGACGCGCCCGTATCGGTGTGCGCCAACCTCCCCTATTACATCACCACTCCCCTGCTGATGCGGCTGTTGGAGGCCGAATTGCCGCTGCGTGCCATGACCCTCATGGTACAAAAGGAAGCGGCTGTACGCCTCTGTGCTCCCATGGGAACACGAGACTGCGGCCCCGTTACGGCGGCGGTGCGATATTATGCCGAGCCGGCGATCCTCTTCGATGTCGGCCGCAACGCCTTTTTGCCAGTCCCGGCGGTCGACAGCGCCGTCATCCGTTTATGTCTGCGCAAGCCACTGCTGCCCAAAGAGGAAAAGCCCGCCTTCTTCCGTGTGGTTAAGGGTGCCTTCGCCCTGCGTCGAAAGACGCTGTTGAATTCCTTGAGCGCCTCTCTTCCCATGCAGAAGAACAGCGTTCTGGCCGTACTGGATCGCTGCGGGATTGCCCCGACAGCGCGCGCCGAAACACTGACCATGGACCAGCTGATCCTGCTCGCCCGCGAGATGCCAAAGGAGGATCGTCATGCACTTTGATCCGTATGAATCCAAAACAAATCGACGGCGCCGCATCCTCTCCGACGTCTTGGTCGTATTGATCATCCTGGCCTTTTTGTGGGGCATCTACCACGTCGTATTTGAGACGCGCAGCCGCGTGCAGAAATATTCCTTCGCCAACGTGGACGCGACATCCGGAGGGCTTGAGGACAACGAATCATTTGCCAAGCTGACGGACTACGGTTCCATCATGGAAGAGAATACAACGCTGAGCGGCTCCTTTCGCGAGGAGTATCCCCTGCCCGCAGCCATGATCGCCATGGAGCCGCCTTACGAGCACGACACGCCTTATTTTCGCTATGACGGACGGCATCTGATCTTAGCACAAACGGTGCTCAGCGAAACGGCGGACGAGCGACTGCTGGAGATCGTGGTGGCCGATGCGTCAGACGAACAGAACGACGACGGGCTGACCGTCATGCTGTCCGATTTTCGCGCCTGTGCCGTCGCTTACAATGCCAAGACAGACCGGATCTCCTACCGTTCCTACGACAGCGGGCGGTTCCATCTGGACCTGAAGGGACTCACGGTATCGCCGGATGCCAACCCGGCCGGGTGCGAAATCACAGTCAAGGTCAAAGGCAGCGGATCCACCCTCCAGCCCGAGAAGTGGTTATACGATGAGATCGACGCGTCATCCGTTCCGGTGGCAAGCAGACAAGATCGAAGTTATAACTTCATCGTTGAAAGCAAGAAGCCGGGCGATCAGCGTCTGACCCTGAACGTAAGCGACGGGATGCTGACCCAATACGCCTCCGTGACGTTCCGATTCGCATACGCTGCGACGGACGAGATCCGGGTCTCATTCACAGCGAACAAGGAAAAGAAATAAGTGCACATTCATGTGCTTTCATCCCTCTATGCGTCCTCTTGAAGAATTGATAAGCGCGGAGACCTCATTTCGGTCTCCGCGCTTTTTTGGCGTCCCGAGAGGGACAAAGTCGCATCGCGCCTTCCGTCCTTTTTGAGTTAAAACATGCGTGGGCCGCCCTGTTGGGCGACCCACGCTTTTGGCGTCCCGAGAGGGACAAAGTCGCGTCGCGCCACGACGCGCCTTCCGTCCTTGCGGCATAGCCGCCGCGGACTTCGCGGCTGAAAACGCTCCCCCGGAGCGTTTTCTTAACGCCGCTCACCCTCTCAGGGTTCGAGTCCCTTTGAGTCAAAACATGCGTGGGCCGCCCTGTTGGGCGACCCACGCTTTTGGCGTCCCGAGAGGGACTCGAACCCCCGACCCTCTGCTTAGAAGGCAGATGCTCTATCCGGCTGAGCTATCGAGACAGATCGGCGCCGCAAGGCGAGCGCCTCACACATCATACATCATCCCCGCAACGATTGCAAGCAAAAAATCACACGTCCCTCCGAAGAGACTGCGCCGGAGGCAATTTGGCAGCCCACCGCGCCGGTACCAGGCAGAACAGAACGGAAAGCAATTCCGCGCACGCCGTCACGCACACCGCCAAAGGCCACGAAAAGGGCGCCTCGTACTTCAACAGGCAAAGACACATGCAAAGCGCGGCGTTGATCGTTACACCGATACCGGCACCGATCAGCGCGATCCCGCTCGCCTCAAATACGTATTCCCACAGCAGATCCCGATCGGAGGCACCAATTGAGCGTTTGAGCCCGATCTCCCGGATTTGCCCGTTCACTCGAATTCGCGTGACGACCAAAAGATTGAAGGAAGCGACAATCAATGACAGAAACGAGATCATGGTCAGCACGTCGGCAACCAGATCAAAGGCGCGACGGATGCGCTCGCGCTGGGCTGTGTAATCCGTGATGAGGCAATGCTCTCCCAATCGATCCATCAACCGCACCGCAGCGTCCCGCAGTCCATCCTGCGCCGCCAGCCAAAAGGTTGTCTCTGTGATTCCGACATCACCCTGCCGCAAAACGGTGTAAGGCAGGTAAACCGGTTGTACATTGTGCATCATTTGAGCGGCATAGCCCGACGTGTATACGCCAACGATGCGAAAGGGCTCGCTGATGTCGCCGATACTCACCTGAATCGGGGCGCCGCAGACGTCCGCCCTGCCAAACAAGGCGCAGGCCAGCGGCTCCGCGATCACACAAACGCGAGCCGCCGCATCCTGTTCCAAACGGGTAAAGAATCGCCCTGTGCGAAGTCGCAGGGAAAAGCGATCCGCGCCGCAGGAACCCACGCCCCAAACGGCGCAATCCTGTTTCTCTGCATAGCCGTTGGCTGTGATCACCGGCATCGGCGGTTTTCGCAGAGCATCGGCCGCGTCTCTTACCGCGTCTTCGGCGGCCTCGGTGGGCAACCCTGAGATCCGCACCTGCGCGCCGTTCAGCAAAACGCGATCCAGTTCTCCTTCCACACCCGAAGAACAGACGGCCGTCAGGGTGTTGACCGACAGAATGGTTGCCACCGACATGGCCACTCCGACCGAATACAGAAGCAGTTTTGAAAAACGGACCCGGAAGGTCCGGCAGAAAATGACCCACCCGCTCCTCACGGCGCCACCCGATCCACCGACCGAAGCACCAGCGTGCCCGGTTCAATGCCGGTAACGGCATACCCGTTTTCGCAATACGCCGCGCTTGCCAGCGCGATGCGTTCCCCGGCATCGGAATAAGCGTAATAACCCGTCTCGTCATATCCCACAGCGGTATGAGGCAGGATGACTGCCGTCACCGGCACACGCCACGTGACCTTGACGGTCATGCCTGGCAGCAACTGCTCGTCCCGGTTTTCCAACTCAATGAGCGCCCGATAGCGACCATCTCCGTCCGCTTCGGGTATGGCGCCGATCTTCAGCACAGTAGCCGGATCGGTTCTTCCCAAGGACAGCGTCGTAACATTCACTTCGTTATCGGGCCCGACGGAACTGACGTCCGACTCCCGCAGCAATACCGTGATGTGGAACCAATCGGTGTTCACCCATGTACAAAGCGGTTTTTTACCATCCGAGGAAGCGCCCGGTGCGGCCATATCGGAAACGACACCGGACTCGACGGCATAATGTACGGTCGGGATCCCTTGCTTGACTGTTTTGAGCAAGGGGGCGCCCGCCGCCACGCGATCGCCAACTTCTGCATAGGTCTCCGCCACAAGCGTTTCCTTGTCCGCAGTCACGGTATTCGTCCGGGAAGGCGCCAACACGGAATAGCATACGATCTCCCGGACATCGGTCACAGATTTGGCAACGACCGTCTCCGATCCCGCGTTTTGGCAGGAGCCGAGAGCGGCAAACGCCAACAGCACGCAAACAATCCATCGTTTCACAATCATCACCATCGTTATTTTTGACCGTAGGGTCAAAAATACACCCCGCCGTTCATAGATATAAACCACCACGAACAAAGGAGCGCGTCATGAAACCGTATAGAAGAGCAATGGCAATGATCCTGGCGATCGGCATTCTGTTCACCGTTCCCGTCTCTGCCGACGGGTCCGAAGAGGCGGCAAGCACACCGGTGACCGAATACTTTTCCGGAGATCTGACCGGCCCCATCGACGACGGAGCGTCCGTCAGCGTGGCCGCCCCGGCAGATTTCTCCGCCCTGAAGGCAAAATCCTATATCCTGATGGAGAAAGAGACCGGTCAAACCCTGGCAGCGGATCATGAAAACGACGAACTTGCGCCTGCTTCCATCACCAAGATCATGTCTCTGCTTTTGGTGATGGATGCACTCGATACTGACAAACTGTCGCTCACGCAGACAATCGTTTGCAGCGAACACGCCGCCTCCATGGGCGGCTCGCAGATCTGGTTGGAACCGGGAGAAGCCATGACCGTCGACGATCTGCTGAAAGCCGTTGCCGTCGGCTCCGCCAACGACGCCACGGTCGCTCTGGCAGAGGCGGTTGCAGGCAGTGAGGAGGCCTTCGTGGCCGAAATGAACGAAACCGCGCAGGCGCTGGGCATGGAGCACACGCATTTCGTCAACTGCTCCGGGCTGGATGATGACGGGCAATACACCTCTGCCCGCGACATCGCACTGATGGCACGCGCTCTGCTGCAGCATGACGCGATCAAGAATTACACGACCATATGGATGGATTCCCTGCGAAACGGCGCCACACAACTGGTGAACACCAACAAGCTCGTGCGATTCTACGACGGAGCGACCGGCTTGAAGACCGGGACCACGGATCAAGCGGGATGCTGTTTGGCAGCCACCGCGCAAAGAGACGGCATGGAACTGATCGCGGTGGTGATGGGGTGCCCGACCAGCAACGACCGTTTCGTCTCGGCAAAAGCACTGTTGAATCACGGGTTCGCCAACTATGAATACCTGACGGTGCCGCTCAATGCGGAAACAGACGCTATCCCCGTCACCGGAGGAACAGAGCAGAGCGCCGCTCTCGCGCTTCCTGAAAGCGTTCGTGTCTTCACGGAAAAAGGCAAGCATGAAACGGCCATCAGAATGGAT
>CAMHOI010000031.1 GCA_946186725.1 uncultured Clostridia bacterium | reverse complement strand
CCGCCTCCTCCGTCGCGGGCGTTTTTGAGTGGCTGGATCCCATTGTTGCCTCGGTGATCGTCGTGGTGCTGACCTTCACCTTTCTTCTGCGCATCGTCGGTATTGACGGCGTCTCCATGAACGACACGCTGGAGGACCGGGACCGCGTCATCATCTATCATCTCTTCTATACGCCCAAGGTGGGGGACATCGTGGTCATCTCCCGCAACGTCTCCAATGACGCCCGTGATCTGGATTCGGGCAACGGCCCCATCATCAAGCGGGTCATCGCCGTAGAGGGCGATACCGTCGACATCCAGTTTGAGGATGGCGTCGGCTTCGTCTATGTTAACGGTGTGCTGCGCAACGAGCCCTACATCAAGGAGTATATCTCGCAGTCCAATCCCATTCCTCTCGCCATTGACTTTCCCGCCGTTGTGCCCGAGGGCTGCGTCTTCGTCATGGGCGACAACCGCAACAATTCTCTCGACAGCCGCTCCGCTCTCATCGGGCAGGACGGCATGATCGACACCCGTTATATCCTCGGTCACGCCATTCTGCGCGTATACCCCTTTGATAAGGCGGGACTGCTCTGATGGCGCCCGCAAGGCCCGATTATTCCAACGAAGCCCGCCTTTGGGAGAAGGGCTTCGTTTCCGTGTGCGGCGTGGATGAGGCGGGGCGCGGCCCGCTGGCCGGCCCCGTCTACGCGGCCGCCGTCATCCTCCCTCCCGACTGCGACATTGTGGGGCTCAACGACTCCAAAAAGCTCAGCGAGCGCAAGCGGGAGGCCCTCTTCGACGTCATCCGGGAGAAGGCCGTCGCCTTTGCCGTGGCCTCCGCTTCGGTCGAGGAGATCGAATCGGTCAACATCCTCAACGCCACCTTCCTGGCCATGAACCGTGCCGTCGCCGCACTGGACCCGGCCCCCGACTTCGTCCTCGTCGACGGCAACCGTGCGCCCAAGGGCCTGACCCTCCCCTGTGAGACCCTCGTGGGCGGCGACGCTAAGAGCTGCTCCATCGCGGCCGCCTCCATCCTTGCCAAGGTCAGCCGCGACCGCTGCATCCGCGAGATGGACGCTCTCTATCCGCAGTACGGCTTCGCCCGCCACAAGGGCTACGGGACCAAGGAGCACATGGACGCCATCCGCGCCTTCGGCCCCTGCGAGATACACCGGATGAGCTTCCTGCGTAAAATGAAAGGGGAATGAAGGCGTGAACATCGGCGCGACCGGGGAGAAGGGAGAGCGCCTCGCCGCCCGCCATCTGCGGCGCCGGGGCTACCGCATCCTGGAGCGGAATTATCAGACCCGCTTCGGTGAGATTGATCTCATCGCCCGCAAGGGCGGCGTCCTGGTCTTCGTCGAGGTCAAGACCCGCGCCGACGGCGCGCCCGTGTCGGGCCGCGACGCCGTCGACGCCGCCAAGCAGGCCCGCGTGCGCACGGCCGCTCTGCAGTACTGGCAGGCCGGCCACGCCGATCTCCAGCCGCGCTTCGACGTGGTGGAGGTCGTCCTCTCGTCCGGGGGTGCGCGCGTCGAGCACATCGAAAACGCCTTCGCCTGAATCCATTTTGCGGAGGCAGCCATGGCTTATTTCGATCTTCATTGCGATACGGTGACCGAGTGTTGGAAAACGGGGCAGGGCCTTCGTCAGAACGGCCTTGCCCTTTCCTTGTGCCGGGGACGGCGTCTGTCGCCGTGGTGCCAGACCTTCGCCCTGTTTATTCCCGACGACTGCCGGGGCCAAGGAGCGATCGACCGCTACGAGGCCCTTCTGGCCCTCTACCGCCGCGAGCTCGCCTGCAACGCCGACCTCGTCGCTCCCTGCTGCACCCGCGGCGAGATCCTTGCTGCGACGCTGGATGGCCGGTGCGCCGCCCTGCTCGCCGTGGAAGGGGGCGCCGCGCTCAACGGCCGGGTCGAGCGCGTGGACGCGCTGGCCGCCGACGGCGTCAAGCTCCTCACCCTCACCTGGAACGGGGACAACGAGCTGGCTTGCGGCGTCCGGGGAAGCGGCGGCGGTCTGACGCCCGTCGGCCGCGCCGTCGTCAGGCGGCTGGCGCAGGTGGGCATGATCTGCGACCTCTCCCATCTCAACGAGCGGGGCTTCTGGGAGGTGGCGGAGATGGATCTGGCGCCTCTGGTCGCCACCCATTCCGATCTGCGCTCGGTGTGGGAGCATCCCCGCAACCTCACCGATGACCAGTTTCGCGCCGTCGTCGCTTCGGGCGGCGTGGTCGGGCTTAACTTCTACGTCGACTTTCTCGGCCCCGACCCCTTCGAGGGGATCTACGCCCACCTCTCCCGCGCCCTCGATCTCGGGGGCGAGGACGCCGTCGCCTTCGGCTCCGATTACGACGGCGCCGAGGTGGCAAAATCGCTGGATACGGTTGACAAAACGGCGTTTTTGTGGCATTATCTTCTGGATAGGGGCGTGCCCGAGAGCATTCTGCAAAAGCTCTTTTTCACCAACGCCCTGCGCCTGTTTGGAAAAGAGGAATTCTCATGAACTACACCGATACGCGAGACGGCAGCGTGCGCGTGAGCGCGGCCGCCGCCATCCACGACGGCATCGCCCCCGACGGCGGGCTCTACGTCCCATGTGAGCTGCCCCGTTTGGACGAGGCCTTCTTCACCGCCGCCGGGGATATGACCTACCCTGAGCGGGCCAAGGCCATCCTCCGCCTCTTCCTGACCGACTATACCGAGGAGGAGATCGCCGCCTGCGCCGAGGGCGCTTACGTCGGCACCTTTGACGACGACATCCCCGCCCCCCTGTCCGATATGAGCGACGGCAGCGTCTTTCTGGAGCTGTGGCACGGCCCCACCTGCGCCTTCAAGGACATGGCGCTCCAGCTCCTGCCCCACCTGCTCACCCGCGCCTCGCAGAAGGTCGGCGGCGGCAGACGGACGGTCATCCTCGTGGCCACCTCGGGCGACACCGGCAAGGCCGCCCTCGAGGGCTTCCGCGACGTGCCCGGCACCTCCATCCTCGTCTTTTACCCCGAGCACGGGGTCAGCGCCACCCAGAAGCTGCAAATGGCGACCCAGCAGGGGAGCAACGTCCACGTCTGCGCCATCGAGGGCAACTTTGACGACGCGCAGACGGGCGTCAAGCGCCTCTTCACCGACCCGGCCGTCGCCGCCCGCCTCGCCGCGCGCAATATGGCCTTCTCCTCCGCCAACTCCATCAACTGGGGCCGTCTGCTGCCCCAGATCGTCTACTACGTCTCCGCCTACTGCGACCTTCGCAAAACGAAAGAGTTGCCCGACGGCTTCAACGTCGTCGTGCCCACGGGCAACTTCGGCAACATCCTCGCCGCCGATTACGCCCGCCGCATGGGCGTGCCCATCGCCCGGCTGATCTGCGCCTCCAACCGCAACAACGTCCTGACCGATTTCATCCGCACCGGCGTTTACGACCGCAACCGCCCCTTCCACACCACCATTTCGCCCTCCATGGACATCCTGATCTCCAGCAATCTGGAGCGCCTGCTCTATCACGAGTCGGGCGAGGACGCCGCCCGGGTGAAGGCGTGGATGGCCGCTTTGAGCGAGAACGGCCGCTACGACGTGGGGGAGGAGATGCGCCGCCGCATCACCGACCGCTTCTGGGGCGGCTTTGCCGACGACGCGCGCACGAAGGCCACCATCCGCTCCCTCTTCGAGAGCACCGGCTACCTGTGCGACACCCACACGGCCGTCGCCCGCACCGTCTGGCAGGACTACCGCGTGCAGACGGGCGACGCCCGCCCCGCCGTCATTGCCTCCACCGCCTCGCCCTACAAGTTCGCCGCCGACGTGCTGGACGCCCTCGCGCCCGGCGCCGCCGAGGGGCTGACCGGGCCCGAAGCGATGCAGGCCCTCTCCGAGCGCACCGGCACCCCCGTGCCCGCGCCTCTGCAAGGGCTGTCCGAGCGCCCCGTCCGCTTCACCGAGGTGTGCGCCCCCTCCGATATGGAGGCCGTCGTATACAGGACGCTGGGCGTCTGATCCGCTCCATTCCATCCGAAAGGAGGCACGCCGCATGGCGCTCTTTGCGCTGGCCGATCTGCATCTGTCCCTGAACGCCGACAAGGCCATGGACGTCTTCCCCGGCTGGGAGAACTACGTTTCCCGCATTGAGCGGAACTGGCGCGCCGTCGTGGGGGAGGGGGATACCGTCGTCATCCCCGGCGACCTTTCCTGGGCCATGCGGCTGGAGGACGCCGCTGCGGATTTCGCCTTCCTCGACGCCCTGCCGGGGCACAAGCTCGTTTTGAAGGGCAACCACGACCTGTGGTGGTCATCCATGACCAAGATGAACGCCTTTCTGACCGCCCACGGCTTCACCACCGTCCGCTTTCTCAACAACGACGCCGCCCTCGTGGAGGGACAGGTCGTGTGCGGCACGCGCGGCTGGCTGATCGAGGAGAGCGGCACCGACAGCAAGCTCATCAAGCGGGAGGCCCTCCGGCTGGAGATGTCCCTGCAGGCGGGCCGGAAGCTGGGAGAGGACCCCGTCGTTTTTCTCCATTATCCGCCCATCACGCGGGACGCGCGGTGTGAGGAGATCCTTTCCGTGCTGCGGGAGTACGGCGTCAGACGGGTCTACTACGGCCATATCCACGGCACCAGCGCCGTCAACGCCTTTTGCGGCGTGGCCGACGGCATCACCTTTTCTCTGATCTCAGCCGACCGGGTCGATTTTACCCCCGTTCCGGTGGCGAAGGATAAAATTTAACAGAATTGTAAAAATGGGTGGAAATCCGCGGAACGGTATGCTATAATACCTTGAATGCGAAACCACCGAGGAGGATAAAAATGTTACTCAAAGCCAACAACAAAGTCGAGACCAATCGCTACGAACTGGAGGTCGTCGTCGACGCCGACGAGCTGGAGGCCGCCGTTGCCAAGGCCTACGCCCGTGAGCGGGACAGGATCACCGTCCCCGGCTTCCGTAAGGGCAAGGCCCCCCGTTCCCTCGTTGAGCGGCTCTACGGCGCGTCGTTCTTCTACAACGACGCCATGGAGATCCTCTATCCCGACGCCGTCGATTTCGCCGTCAAGGAGGCCGGCCTGGAGCTGGTCAGCAACGACATCGGCTTCGATC
The DNA here is from genome assembly GCA_946186725.1 of uncultured Clostridia bacterium. Lineage (GTDB taxonomy): Bacteria > Bacillota > Clostridia > Oscillospirales > Acutalibacteraceae > RGIG2206. The sequence continues at coordinate 4,089 of CAMHOI010000031.1, read as the reverse complement.
TGGTCAGCATGGACAAGACCGGCGTCGATTTCAAGCTCACCGTCACCGTCAAGCCCGAGGTCGAGCTGAAGGCCTACAAGGGCCTCAAGGCCGAAAAGGTCAAGGCCGTCGTCACCGACGAGGACGTCGACGCCCAGGTGAAAAACGTCGCCGAGCGCAACGCCCGTCTGGTCAGCGTGACCGACCGTCCCGCCGCGGACGGCGACACCGTCACCATCGACTACGAGGGCTTCTGCGACGGCAAGCCCTTTGAGGGCGGCAAGGCCGAGGGCTACGCTCTCAAGCTCGGCTCCGGCTCCTTCATCCCCGGCTTTGAGGAGCAGATCGTCGGCCACTCCGTCGAGGAGGAGTTTGAGATCGGCGTGACCTTCCCCGAGGAGTACCACGCCGAGGAGCTCAAGGGCAAGCCCGCCACCTTCAAGATCAAGCTCCACGAGATCAAGATGACCGAGGTCCCCGTCATCGACGACGAGTTCGCCAAGGACGTCAGCGAGTTCGATACCCTTGAGGAATACAAGGCCGACCTGAAGGCCAAGCTCCTCGAGAACCGCGAAAAGACCGCCGACGACGCCGTGGAGGATCAGCTGCTCACCGCCCTGATCGACAACCTCGTCGCCGAGATCCCCGACGCCATGATCGAGTCCAAGACCGACGAGAACGTCCAGTCCTTCGCCTACCGCCTGCAGATGCAGGGGCTCGACCTGGACACCTACGTCAAATACATGGGCGGGGACAAGGCCGCCTTCCGCGATTCCTTCAAGGAGCAGGCGGAGAAGCAGGTCAAGGTGCGCCTCGCTCTGGAGAAGATCGCCGAGCTGGAGAAGATCGCCCCCTCGCAGGAGGAGATCGACGCCGAGTATCAGAAGCTCGCCGACAACTACAAGATGACCGTCGACCAGGTCAAGGCCGCCGTCCCCGAGGCGGACGTCGCCAAGGATCTTGCCGTCACCAAGGCGATGACCTTCGTGCGTGAAAACGCCAAGATCACCGAGGTCGACGCCCCCGCGGAGGCCAAGCCCGCCGCCAAGAAGGCCCCTGCCAAGAAGCCGGCCGCCAAGAAGCCCGCCGAGGGTGAGGCCAAGGCCGCGGCCGAGAAGGCCCCTGCCAAGAAGACGGCCGCCAAGAAGACCGCGGCCAAGAAGCCGGCGGAGGGCGAGGAGAAGGCGCCTGCCAAGAAGCCCGCGACCAAGAAGCCGACCGCCAAGAAGCCCACCGCCAAGAAAGAGGCCGAATAAGCGCGCCGGCGCATAATCTTCCCCCGACACGGCTATATTTACCTTTGTGCGGCCGCATGACGCCGCGTCACGAAAGGAGAGACCCCCCTTATGGCATTGGTTCCTTACGTTATTGAGCAAACCGGGCGCGGTGAGCGTTCCTACGACATTTTCTCCCGCCTGCTCAATGACCGCATCATCGTCCTGTCCGACCAGGTCAACGACCAGACCGCCAGTCTCGTCATCGCCCAGCTGCTTTATCTGGAGAGTCAGGACGCCACCAAGGACATCAGTCTGTATATCAACAGCCCCGGCGGCTCCGTGACGGCCGGCATGGCCATCTTCGACACCATGCGCTATATCAAGTGCGACGTCTCCACCATCTGCATGGGCCTCGCCGCCAGCATGGGCGCCTTCCTGCTGTCCTCCGGCGCCAAGGGCAAGCGTTTCGCTCTGCCCAATTCCGAGATCATGATCCATCAGCCCCTCGGACAGGCGGAGGGGCAGGCCACCGAGATCCTCATCCGCGCCGATCATATCAAGCGTACCCGCGCCAACCTCAACCGCATCCTCGCCGAGAATACCGGCAAGCCCATTGAGGACATCGAGCGCGACACCGAGCGCGACAACTTCATGACCGCCGAGCAGGCGCTGGCGTACGGCCTGATCGACAAGATCATCGAAAAGAGATAACCGATCGGAGGAAGTATGGCCCGAAACGATACCCAACGTCCCGACATTCACTGCTCCTTCTGCGGCAAAGCGGCGGAGGACGTGCATCAGCTCGTCGGCCAGGACGGCGTCTATATCTGTGACGAGTGCATCGAATACTGCTATAACGTCGTGTGCGGCGAGCCCGCCCGCGGCCGCAAGGGGAACGGACGCCGCGCGTCGTCTGCTCCCTTCGAGCTGCCCAAGCCGCGTGAACTCTTTCAAGCCCTCAACGAGTACGTCATCGGCCAGGAGGAGGCCAAGATCGCCCTCTCCGTCGCCGTCTACAACCACTACAAGCGCACTCTCTTCGGCGAGGGTGATGTCGAACTGGGCAAGAGCAACATCCTTCTGCTCGGCCCCACCGGGGTGGGCAAGACCCTTCTCGCCCAGACCCTGGCCCGGAAGCTGAACGTCCCCTTCGCCATCACAGACGCCACCACTCTGACCGAGGCCGGCTACGTCGGCGAGGACGTCGAGAACATCCTGCTGCGTCTCATCCAGGCGGCGGATTACGACGTCGAGCGCGCTCAGCGCGGCATCATCTATATCGACGAGATCGACAAGATCGCCCGCAAGTCCGAGAACACCTCCATCACCCGCGACGTCAGCGGGGAAGGGGTGCAGCAGGCCCTGCTCAAGATCCTGGAGGGCACCGTGTCCAACGTCCCGCCCCAGGGCGGCCGCAAGCACCCCCAGCAGGAGTTCATCCACATCGACACCACCAACATTCTCTTCATCTGCGCGGGCGCCTTCGACGGCATCGAGAAGATCGTCGAGAAGCGCGTGGGCAGCGGTTCCATGGGCTTCGGCGCCGCCCTCGCGGAGAAGGTCGGGCAGGACCCCTCGGCGCTGTACGCGCAGGTCACTCCTCACGATCTCATCCACTATGGACTGATTCCCGAGCTGGTGGGCCGTCTCCCCGTCCTGACCGCGCTCAGGGCTCTGGACCGCGACGCCATGATCCGCATCATGACCGAGCCGAAGAATTCCATCATCCGCCAGTATCAGGAACTGTTTCGCATGGACGGCGTCGAGCTGGTGTTCGAGCGGGATGCGCTGGAGGCCATTGCCGACAGGACCATTGAGCGGAACACCGGCGCGCGCGGCCTGCGCTCCATTCTGGAGGAACTGCTGACCGGGATCATGTTCGACGCGCCTTCGGATGAGGAACTGATCCGCGTCACGATCACCGGCGACTGCGCCAAGGGTCAGGCCGCACCCCTCTTCGAGCGGGGAAAGAAGCCGGCCGCCAAGCGCCGCGCCTCCGCCAAGAAGGACGACCTTACCGACCCCATCACCGCTTAATTCCCGCGGCAGGCGGCGATTCTTCGCCTGCCTGCCGCCTTTGTATCGGAGGAAACCATGAACGTCCGGGTCGGAGACCGCCTGAAAATGAAAAAGCCCCACCCCTGCGGCGGCGACGTTTTTGACGTGCTGCGCGTGGGGTTGGATTTTCGCATCCGCTGTGCCAAATGCGGGCGGGACGTGATGGTTCCCCGCGCCAGGATCGAGCGGCATATCAAGCAGATCATTCCCGCAGGAGAGGAGGAGCCCCGTGTTTGAGAAACTGAAACAGGTCGAAGCCCGCTTCCATGCGCTCTCCGATCGCTTGCTCGACCCCTCGCTGCCCTCCGATCCCAAGGCCTACGCCGCCGTCATGCGGGAGCACCGCGCCCTCCAGCCCGTCGTCGATACCTTTCACGAATACGAATCCGCCCGGGCCGACCATGAGGAGGCCAAACGTATGCTGGCCGAGGGCGGCCTTGACGTGGACTTCAAGGAGCTGGTCGAGGAGGAGCTGACCTCCTCCAAGGCCGCCATGGAGTCCGCCGCCGAACAGCTCAAGATCCTCCTGCTCCCCCGCGACCCCAACGACGACCGCAGCGTCATCGTCGAGATCCGCGCGGGCGCCGGCGGGGAAGAGGCCGCCCTCTTCGCGGGCACTCTCATGCGGATGTACACCATGTACGCCGAGTCCCACCGCTTCAAGACCGAGGTGCTCAACGAGGCGCCCACGGAGCTCGGCGGCTATAAGGAAGTCAGCTTCTCCGTCTCCGGGGAGGGCGCCTACTCCCGCCTCAAGTTCGAGAGCGGCGTCCACCGCGTCCAGCGCGTCCCCGAGACCGAGACCCAGGGCCGCATCCACACCTCCACCGTCACC
>CAMHOI010000030.1 GCA_946186725.1 uncultured Clostridia bacterium | reverse complement strand
CATGCTGTTCTCCATGACGTCGACGAACCAATGCTCGCCGGCGTGGTCGAACCGGATCTGACGCTTGATCCTGTTGGGGTTGACGAGGATCGGCGCGACCGTGCCGTCGGGATTCCGACGAAAAGACGGGCGCGCATTTTGTGCTATACTGAAATCGGGAGGGAATCTGCGTGCGTATTGTGAACATGGACAAGCTGCGCGTCGACGGGTTCGCCGTGCACGGATTGCATGCGTTATTCTGCCATTGGAAGGACGGATACACCTACGGCAGGTGGGATATGCACGGGGACGGCCAATACCGCGACGGCCTCGTCCTGTATATACGCGGTCACGCCCGTTACACCGACGCTCAGGGGACGTCTCCATAGAGGAGATCGTCCGCCTCCTCGGATACTACGATACGTCGTATTTCTATAAACGCATGAAGGCGGACCGCGGCCTGACCCCCGGCGAGTACCGCCGCTCCCACCGCGCCGGAGGGCCGCGGCAGCCCCCCTGCTGACAACCAACCTGCCGCCCCGGGCTTCTCCGGGGCGGCCATTCTTTGTTCTCTCTTTTCTTTTTTTCCGATATGTGGTATAACCATAGTATCATCCGCATCATCGCGTAAGGGAGTGAGTGGAATTGGCCGCTAAAACCGCCTTTGGACGAAACTGGATCGAGCGCGTCGAACAGGCGCCGACCGTGCGCGCCGTGCGCAACGGTCTGGTCCACATGATTCCCGTGCTCATTATCGGCGCTTTCGCGCTGATCCTGCAGCAGTTTCCCATCGCCGCGTACAAAGCGTTCCTCGCGGAAAACGAAGTGGGTCAGATCATCCGGCTCTTTCTGGAGATCGTCAATAAGGCCACCTTCGGCGTATTGTCCCTGCACATGACCTTCTCGGTCAGCCGCGCCTACATGACTCTGCGCGCCGATCCCGACACCGTCAAGGGCGGCGGCATCCTGACGTCGCTGGTCTCCTTCTTCGTGCTGGCCGGCGCCTATTCGCCCGAGTTTTCACTGGACAGTATGGGCCCCAAATCCATGTTCCTGGCATTGCTGACAGGTCTGGGTGCGTCCGCCGTATATCTGTGGCTCTCCCGCCGTTTCCGCAAGTACAGCCGCACCCTCTTCTCGGCGGGCGCCGACCGTGAATTCAACCGTATGCTCGCCGCGCTTTTCCCATCGCCATCACGGTGGGACTTGTGACCGTGCTGGATGTGGCTGTCATCCGCGTCTTCGACGTCGAATCCTTCCGTCAGCTCCTGAGCGGATGGTTCAGCGCCCTGTTCCGCATCGGTGACAACGGCTTTCTCAAGGGGCTGTTCTTCGTTCTTTTCTCCTCGGTGCTGTGGTTCTTCGGCATCCACGGCAGCGACGTGCTGGAGGGCGTCATGCAGGAATACTTTGCGCCCGTAGCCAGCTCCACCGCCGCCAACACCATCGATCCCATCCTGCACAAGGAGTTTTTCGACTGCTTCGTCCTTATGGGCGGCTGCGGCGCCACCATCTGCCTGCTGATCGCCCTGCTGATCTTCTCCCGCAATCGCGCGCGCCGCGGCCTGGCGCTTTCGGCGGCTTTTCCCATGGTCTTCAATATCAACGAGATGATGGTGTTCGGCCTGCCCATCATTTTCAATCCCGTCATGCTCATCCCCTTCCTGATCGTGCCGCTCTTCTGCTACACCAGCTCCTACGTCGCCATCGCCTCCGGCCTGGTGCCCGTCATTGAGAATTCGGTGGAGTGGACCACGCCCATCCTGTTGGGCGGCTATACCGCCACCGGCTCCTTTGCCGGCGCCGCTCTCCAACTCTTCAACCTCATCGTGGGCGTGCTGATCTATATGCCCTTTGTGCATCTGCTCGACCGCAGTGCCGAGAACGAGTCCAAGCGTCAGTTCGAGGTCTTCATGGGCTACTTCAAGGAGCATGAAGCCGACCCCGCCCTCCGTTTTACCGCTTTGAGCAACGTAAACGGCGACTTCGCCAAGGGCATCTGCGCCGATCTGCGCCACAGTGTGAGCAAGGGCGAGATCGTCATGGCCTATCAGCCCCAGTACAGCTACGACGGCGTCTGCATCGGCGCCGAGGCGCTGCTGCGCTACCGGCATCCGCTGCACGGCGTCCTGTATCCGCCCATGGTCATCCGTTTGGCCGAGGAGGGCGGCTTCCTGACCGAACTGGAGGAGGCCGTCATCCGGCAGGTGCTGGCCGACCGCGACCGGGTGCTGCGCCGCTTCGGGGAGGGCGTCAAGCTCTCCTTCAACGTCACCGGCGCCACCATCGTCAGCGAGCCCTTCCTCCGTTTTCTGCGGCAGCTCAATGCCGAGGAGCCCTTCGCGGGCAAGAACCTGTGCATCGAGATCACCGAGCAGACGGTCCTGACCTTCACCGAGCAGACCGACGCCGCCCTGTCCGAATTGCGCCGCATGGGTTTCGCGCTGGCCATCGACGATTTCTCCATGGGGCAGACCTCCATCCACTATCTCAAGGACAATTTCTTTGACTGGATCAAGCTGGACGGCTCGCTGGTCAAGGGCCTCTTCACCCACAAGAACACCCGGGAGATCGTTTCCTCCATCGTTGGGCTCGCCGCCACTCTCAACATGACCGTGCTGGCCGAATTCGTCGAGACCGAGGAGGAGAAGGAGACCCTCCACGCCATCGGCTGCGACTGTTACCAGGGCTGGCTGTATTCGCCCGCGGTGTTCCTCGACAAATAACGCCATAAAAAAAGAGCCGCTCTGTGAAGAGCGGCTCTTTTTGCGCACGCTTACCCGACCCGGCGGGCGGTGAGAAAACGCTCCTGCCAGTATTCGGCGGTAAAGCTTTGCAGCTTGGTGGGAGAATTCTCGTTGTTGCAGGCGATGAATTTGCCGTCGCCCGCGTAGATGGCCGCGAAGGCGGGTTCCCCGCCGACCTCGTTGGCGAAGATGAGGACGTCGCCCTGCGTGAGGTCGCCCTTGCTCACCGCGGTGCCGAAGGCGGCCATGTCGGCCGTCTTGCGGGGCAGATCGACGCCGTTCTGCTTGCAGCAGTAGTAGACGAAGCCGGCGTTGTCGAAGGCGTCCGGCCCCGCCGCGCCGTAGCGGAAGGGGGTGCCGATCAGACTGTTGGCCAGGTCGCAGATGGCCTTGCCCGTGCCCGATCCGGTGGGCGCCGGCGCGTCCTGTGAAGCAGTCGGCTCGCTCGCGGGCGCCGGCTCGCTGGCCGCGGGCGTGCTCTGGGCGGCCTCGGAGGCGTCGGGCTGGCTCTCGCTTTGCTCGGCGCCGGGTGTGTCGTAGTCGTAATCCGGCTCGGGGATGCCGCGCTTTTCGCACCCCGCCGCCAGGGTCAGCACCATCGCCAGCGCCGCCAGGATGGCCAGGATCTTCATCGGTTTCATGTTGTTTCCTCCTTGTCTGTTTTGGTTCAAAAAAGCGCCGCCGCGGGAACGGTGGCGCTTTCGTCGCTTTATTCCTTGCCGAGCAGCGCCTTGATCTTGTCGATGGGGGCGAGCAGGGTGCTGATGGAGGCGTCGTGGTTGAGGGTGTCCACGATGTAGGCGATGTACTTGCTCATGTCCACGCGGCAGTACCAGGGCTTGTCCAGCAGCTCGGGCACGGCGTACACCAGGTTGGTGGTGAAGACCTTATTGATGTAGCCCGCCTCATAGGCCTTGTCGAAGTTCTCGAACCCTTCCACGAAGAGGCCGAAGGAGGCGAACACAAAGATGCGGCGGGCGTTTCTCTCCTTGAGCTTTTTGCCGATGTCGAGCACCGAGTCGCCCGAGGAGATCATGTCGTCGACGATGATGACGTCCTTGCCGGAGATGTCGTTGCCGAGGTACTCGTGCGCCTCGATGGGATTGCGCCCGTTGACGATGATGGAGTAGTTGCGGCGCTTGTAGAACATACCCAGATCGACGCCCAGCACCGAGGAGTAGTAGATGCAGCGGCTCATACCGCCCTCGTCGGGGGAGACGATGGTCACGTTTTCGTTGTCCAGCTTGATGTCGGGCACGGCGCGCTTGATGGCCTTGAGCATCTGGTAGGTGGGGTGGACGTTCTCGAAGCCGGAGAGGGGAATGGCGTTGCACACCCGTCCGTCATGGGCGTCGAAGGTGATGATGTTGGTCACGCCCATGGCGACCAGCTCCTGCAGCGCCATGGCGCAGTCCAGGGATTCGCGGGCGGAGCGGCGGTGCTGTCTGCCCTCGTAGAGCATGGGCATGATGACGGTGATGCGGCGGGCCTTGCCGCCCATGGCGGCGATGATGCGCTTGAGGTCCTGAAAATGATCGTCGGGGCTCATGGGCACCAGCTGGTTGTACATCCGGTACTGGATGCCGTGGTTGAAGACGTCGCAGATGATAAAAATATCGTGTCCGCGCACCGACTGTTTGACAAGTCCCTTGGCCTCGCCCGAGCCGAACCGGGGGCAGGTGACGGGGATGTTGTAGGTCTCGATCTCGTCCCCGCGCCATTGCTTGATGTAGTAGTCGACCTTGGCGGCGATCTCCTCACAGCCGGGCATGCTGATGATCCCGAGCGGGCCGACGATGGTATGGTCTTTTTCCTGCACGATGAACCCCTCCGCAACGATTTGGTTTTCTTTGTTTATCTTATCACAATCTTTCCGAAAAGACAACAAAAAACGCCCCGAAATGCAAAGTTTTTTTGCGCTTCGGGACGCCGGATGGCGACGCAAATTGACATAATATTTCACCCCGGAAACCGGCCTGCGCGACTTACTCTTGACGGTGCCGTTTCCTTAATGAAAAGCCGCCGTATCGGTTGACATAAAAATAAGCGCGCGGATGCTTCAGCGGATTGTCACCAGGTATTTTTTGAGCATGGCGACGGGGCGGTAGCTCTCCTTGGAGCGGCGCAGCCCCTCCACCCCGTCGTCCTCCTCGCGGTTGATGAAGCACACCCCGCCCACCGCGTACCGCTCGGCGAAGGAGGAGACCATCGCCTGATAGACGCCGGGAAGCTCGCTGAGCGCCTTTTCCACGTGGACGAAGAGGGTGTCCCCCACGATCTCGCCCAGGGAGACCGCCACGATCTCCCCGTCGATCTCCAGGAAGGCGGCCGGCCCGATCCGGTCGATCCAGTCGACCAGCATGACGCTCGCCCGCCCCTCCTGCCGGGAGAGGTTGACGTCCCGCTGTCTCTCCTCGACAAAGGCGCGGCAGAACGCCCGCACCCGGTCGCGGTCGGCGTCGGTCATCTCCACGAAGCGGCACTGGGGATAGAGCCGGCGGAACTTATTGAGATGGTTGCGCGGACCGCTCAGCTTCTTGCCGGCAAAGGTCTTGAGGGCCTCGGCGTCGTAAAGATAGTCCCACTCGGCGGGGTCGGTCGTTGCCTCGATCCGGTCGCCGTACCGCGCCCGCAGAAGGGCCAGCCCCTCCTCGGGCACCCCGTCGAAGATCAGGGGCAGCCCTTCCCCGGCCGCGTACCGTTCGACGTCGGTCAGCGCGGCCTCCTTGTCTCCGGCCCCCATGGGCAGGGAAAAGCAGAGCGGGCCGCCCGGCATCCGTCCCCGCAGGACGAGACAGCCCGCGGTCTCGGCAACCTCGGTGCCGAGGTAATCCGCCCACATCATCAGCGCCCCCGCCGAGCAGTCGCATACGCGCCAGCCCTGCTCGGCACAGCGGGCCTTCAGCAGGGGCAGGTGCGCCGTCGTCAATTTTGTAAAAACCATAAAACGCCTCCGTTTTCTCCCATTATATCCCCTCGCTCGTAAGAGTGCAAGCGGGGCGTGCCCGGAATTTGGCGTTCTCTCCGCGAAATGGCTGAAAACTATTGATTTCACGCGCGCGGTTTGGTACAATAGACAAAACTGTATACTATTAAAACGCAGAGGTGTGAAACCATGAAAGTCGAACTGCTTGCCTACACGCCAACCCCGGTCAAGACCATCGCCGCGGCGGCCAAACTCTGCTATTCCCCCTCCTCCATCGACACCATCCGGGAGGGCCTGACCGATGAGAAGGCCTCCGATTTCGTCCGCATGCTGGCCGAGATCGGCCATGAAAGCCCCATCGAGCACGCCTCCTTCACCTTCGGCATCGAGGGCGTCTCCCGCTCCCTGCTTGCCCAGATCACCCGCCACCGTATCGCCTCCTACAGCGTGCAGAGCCAGCGCTACGTGCGTGAGAAGCAGTTTGAGTACGTCCTGCCTCCCGCCATTGCCGCCGACGAGGAGGCGAAGGCCGTCTTCGAGGCCGACATGGCGCGCGCCCAGGCCGATTACGACGCGCTTGCCGACCGGCTGGCGGCCCGCAGGGCGTGGAGGAAAAGGCGGCCGCCCGCCAGGCCGAAAAGCACGCCATTGAGGACGCCCGCTTTGTCCTGCCCAACGCCTGCGCCACCAAGATGATCGTCACCATGAACGTGCGCAGTCTTTATAATTTCTTCTCCCACCGCTGCTGCAACCGCGCCCAGTGGGAGATCCGCGACCTCGCCACGGAAATGCTCCGCCTCTGCCGCGAGGCGGCGCCCGAACTGTTCGACAAGGCGGGCCCGCCCTGCCTGCGGGGCGCCTGCCCGGAGGGGAAGATGTCCTGCGGCCGCGCCGCCGAGGTGCGGGAGCGTTTCGCTTCGCTCGGGCGGACCGAATGAAGGGCCGCCTCATTGTCCTCGAGGGGCTCGACGGCAGCGGCAAGTCCACCCAGCTCGCCCTGCTCCGGGAGCGGCTGAGCGGCCGCGTCCGCTTCGTCAAGTTTCCCGTCTACGACAGTCCCGCCGGCGCCCTCGTCTCGCAGTATCTGACCGGCGCCTTCGGCTCCCGTCCGGGCGACGTCAACGCCTACGCCGCCTCCGCCTTTTACGCCGTCGACCGCTACGCGTCGTACAAGAGCGACTGGGGCGCGGATTACGAGGCGGGCGCCACCATCCTGTGCGACCGCTACGCCACCTCCAACGCCGTCCACCAGGCCGCCAAGCTGGAGGGGGAGGAGCGGGACGCCTATCTCGACTGGCTGGTCGATTTTGAGTTTGAGAAGCTCGGCATCCCCCGTCCCGACGCCGTCGTCTTCCTCGATATGCCCGTGGCCGTCTCCCAGCGGCTGATGAGCGCCCGCTACGAGGGCGACGAGGGCAAAAAGGACATCCACGAGCGGGACGTCGCCTATCTGGAGCATTGCCGCCGCGCCGCCCTCTACGCCGCCGATCGGCTGGGCTGGTCGGTCATCCGCTGTGCCGAGGGGGACGTCCCCCGCTCCCGTGAGGCCATTTCCGCCGACGTGTACGCCGCCGTGCAGGCCGCCATTCGCTGAAAAGGAGAACGAGATGCTATATTGCTTTTTTGCCCCCGGCTTTGAGGAGATCGAGGCCGTCGCCACCGTTGATACCGTCCGCCGCGGCGGGCTGGAGGTGGTCACCGTCGGCGTCGGCTCGCGCACCGTCACGGGTGCCCACGGGATCCCCGTCGTCACCGACATGACCGACGCCGACCTGACCGATCTGTCCGATATGACCGGGGTCATCCTCCCCGGCGGGATGCCCGGCACCCTGAATCTCGACAAAAGCGAGTGCGTCGAGCGCGCGCTGCGCGGCGCCTTTGACAACGGCAAGCTGATCGCCGCCATCTGCGCCGCCCCTTCCATTCCCGGCAAGAGGGGGATGCTGAAGGGGCGCGCCGCCGTTTGCTACGACGGCTTTGAGGAGCAGCTGCTCGGCGCCCTGCCCTGCGACCGGCGCGCCGTCACCGACGGCCCCTTCATCACCGCGCGCGGCGCGGGGGTCGCCATCGAGTTCGGCTGCGAGATCGTCGCGTACTTTTCGGGAAGAGAGAAGGCGGCCTCGGTCGCCCGGTCAATGAAATGCAAGGAATAGATCTGCGCGAATACAAGGGCAAGCTCCGGGTCAAGATCAAGGCCTGGCGCGCCTCCCTTTCCCCCGAGGAGAAGGCCGCCCTCGACGACGGCGTGCGCCGCCGCCTGCTTGCCACCTACCAGTACCGCGACTGCCGCACGCTGATGATCTACGTCTCCACCCCCATCGAGGTGGACACCCGCGCCGTCATCGAGGCGGCGCTCGCCTCGGGGCGTCGGGTCGCCGTGCCCCGCTGCGTGCCCGGCACGCGGGAGATGACCTTTCACTACATCGAGTCGCTGTCCCAGCTTCGGCCCGGCACCTTCGGGGTGCTCGAGCCGCCCGAGGAGCTGCCCGAGGCCGTCGATCCCGAGGCGCCGCTGATGGTGGTGCCGGCGCTCTCTCTGGACGCCTTCGGCTACCGTCTCGGCTACGGCGGCGGCTACTATGACCGCTGCCTGTCCCGTTTCGCGGGGCAGAGCATCGGGCTGTGCTACAGCGAGAACACCTGTTACCGACTCTGTCACGGTCGCTACGACGTGCCGCTGAAGGCCGTCCTGACCGAGAAATATGTCCGGCGCATTGATCGCCGCGAAGGAGGACAACATGGGCGAATTTGACAAATTCAGGGGCAACACGCCCGACGATCTCTTTGAGGAGGATCTGCCCGATCAGGCCCCGCAGGAGTCGACCGAGCCCGAGCTCGAGCCCGCACCCGCGCCCGAGCGGGACGAGTTCGTCATCGGCAGCGGTTTCACCATCGGCGCCGACTACGAGGGCAAGCTCCGCCGCGACCGCGGCATGGACAAGCCCCCCGTCATCAAGCAGAACCGGAGCGAGATCACCCTCAAGCAGATCAAAAAGGAACAGCAGCGGGAGGAAAAGCAGAAACGGCACGCGAAGTTCCGCTGGCTGAAGATCCTGCTCTGGCTGATCGCCGTCGTCGCCGTCGCGGTCGTGGCGGCGGGCGGCTTCATCGTCGCCATGCGAGAGGTGCTCGGCATGGGCCGCGAGGGGATCTATCAGATCGTCGTGGAGCCCGGCATGACCACCACGCAGATCGCCGATCTTTTGCAGGACGAAGGCGTCATCGACTATCCCATTCTCTTCCGCCTCTACCTCAAGCTCAAGGGACGGGACGGCACCCTGCGCCACGGCGCCTATCAGCTCAACATGGCCGCCGTCGACGGCTACGACGGCATCATCAACATCCTCCAGAAGGGCAACGAGAAGAAGACCGTCTCCGTCCGCATTCCCGAGGCCGCGGGCGTGCAGTCCATCGGCCGCCTGCTGGAGGAGAACGGCGTGTGCAAATACGACGACTTCCGCAAAGCGATCAAGAGCACCGATTACAAGTACGACTTCCTCAAGGGCATCCCCACCGACGCCGTCTACTTCCGTCTGGAGGGCTACCTCTACCCCGACACCTACGACTTCTTCACCTGCGAGAGCGAGAACGAATCCGAGCGGGTGGAGAACGCCAAGCTCGCTGTCGACCGGATGCTG
>CAMHOI010000029.1 GCA_946186725.1 uncultured Clostridia bacterium | reverse complement strand
CGCGGTAGGGCTCATGTTGAAGGTGGCGAGGTCGATGTCGACCAGAACGGGGGTGGCGCCGAGAATGGAGGAGGTACCCGCGGAGGCGAAGTAGGTGAAATCGGAGGTGAAGACCGCATCGCCCGGGCCGACGCCCCAAATCATCAAAGCAAGTTGAAGGGCGTCCGTCCCGTTGGCCACGCCGACGCAATGCTTGCGGCCGACGTAAGCCGCCAATTTCTCCTCCAGTTCGGCAACGGGCTTGCCGAGGATGAAAGCGCCGGAATCGATGGCCGACTGAATGCCGGCGTCGATCTCTGGCTTGAGGGCGCGATACTGCGCTTTCAGATCACGAAACTGCATAGTCATATCTCCCGAAGGCCGTTATCGGCCGTTTGATACTTGCGGTGGCAGGCGGGGCAGGTCAGATCGTCGGGCAGAACGGCGCCGCACTCGCAGACCCAGCCGCGGCGACGGGCGGGAACGCCCATCATCAGCGCGTAGTCGGGCACGTCCGAAGTGACGACGGCGCCCGCCGCGATCATGGCCCACCGGCCGATCGTATGTCCGCATACGACGGTCGCGTTGGCACCGATGGAGGCGCCGCGGCGCACGAGCGTCTTTTTGTAGCCGGCGCGGCCCTTGGGATACTTTGCGCGAGGGGTCAGATCGTTGGTGAACACGCAGGAGGGGCCGCAAAACACGTCCTCCTCCAGTTCCACGCCTTCATAAAGAGAGACGTTGTTCTGCAGTTTGCAGCCGTCGCCGACGGTGACATTATTAGAGACGTTGACGTTCTGGCCCAGGGAACAGCGCGCGCCGATGGAAGCGCCCGACTGGATGTGGCTGAAATGCCAGATCTTGGTCCCCTCGCCGATGGTCACGTTCTCATCGACCACACTGGTCGGATGAACAAAGTAATCGCTCATGATTTCCTCACTTATCGAAGCGGCCGACGAAATCCATGGTGGAGCACTCGGTCAGCGGCAGCTTGACCGGGCGGTGTTCCGCTGCGGATTTGTAGATAGCGAGAACCAGTTCCAGCGCCCTCTTGCCCGCTCTGGCGTCGACAAGGGGGGCGCGGCGGTTCTCGATGGCGTCGATGACGTCGGCGTACAGCGGAGTGTGGCCGAAGCCGTAAACGTTGGGCGGGTTCTCGCTGAACTGCCGCTTGACGGAGTCGGGATCGTCCAGTCCGTCTGCAAAGCGCCACTCTTCAATGATATTGTCGGAGGCGCCCGCCGCTTTGGCGGTCCCCTGCTCGCCGAAGATGTACAGAGTTTCCTCCAGATTGCGCGGATAGACGTTGGTGGTGCCCTCGATCAGGCCGTAAGAGCCGTTGGAGAACTTCACCAGGGCCATACCGAGGTCTTCCGCTTCCAAATAGGGATGCTCAAGCTGATCGGTATAGGCCATGACCTCGTCAACGTCGTCGCCCATGAACCAGCGAAGCAGATCGATGTTATGGATGCACTGATTCATCAGGCAGCCGCCGTCCTGCGCCCAGGTGCCGCGCCAGGGGGCTTGATCATAATAACTCTTCCCGCGATTCCAGCGGATATGGGCGGCGCCGTGAGAAAGCTTGCCGAAGCGGCCCTCCTCGAGCGCCTTACGCATATACTGCACGGATTTGTTGAAACGGTTCTGATGGTTGGCGCAAACGACGACGCCGGCTCTCTCCCCCGCCTCAATAATGGCATCCGCGTCGGCGATCGAGAGGGCGATGGGCTTCTCGATGATGACGTGACAGCCGGCGGCAATACAGTCGAGTGCGATGGCGGCGTGCTTGCCCGATTCGGTGGCGATGGCGACCAGGTCGGGCTTCTCTTTCTTCAACAGTTCGCGGTAGTCGGTATAGCGGCGGACGGCCTGCAGGCCGAACTTGTCCGCTTTTTCTTGCATATTGGCGGGAACGACATCGCACATGGCGACAAAATCGAGCCGATTGTTCCTGGCGGCCTCGATGTGATTGGGCGAGATACGGCCGCAGCCGATGAGGGCGTATTTCATTGTTTTCTCTTCCTTTCCCACTCGGAAATGATGGCGCAGATCTTTTCGGCCGCGCGGCCGTCGCCGAAGGGTTGATAGGCGGGGTCGACCGTCTGTTCGGCGGCGAGCTTGGCCAGAATATCGCGGTGATCGGCCTTGGCAAGCTGATTGCGGTTGCCGACCATGGTCTCCGGCCAGACGACGAAATCCAGAACAAAGACGCACTGGACGCCGGCGTAAAACGCCTCGCACTGAAGGCCGCCCGAATCGGTGACGATTTTCTTGGCGTTCTTGGTCAGATGGACGGAATCGGAATACCCGACGGGTTGGGTGAGGATGATGTTGGAAAAGCCGTTTTTCTCGCATATGCGGCGGGCTCTCTCATGATTGCGGGGATGGACGGCGTAGATCGTGGGCGCGTCAAGACTGTTCATAGCCAGTAAAATCTCAGTAAGCGGTTCATCGCTGTATGTGTTCTCCTGACGATGGCAGGTCATGTAATAATACTGATCCGGTACCTCCACAGGATTGCCGTCAAAATCCAGGATGTTGGGACGCTCCCAGGGCTGATCGGCAAAATGCAGGAAGGAGTCATACATGATGTTGCCCACGCAATGGGAGCGATCTCCCAGGCCTTCCTTCTTCAGCTTCTCCAGAGCATCTTCTGTAGCGCAGAAATCGAGAGTTGCAACGTGGTCGGTGGTGATGCGGTTGATCTCCTCGGGATTGTCCAGGGTACCCAGACGGTTGCCCGCTTCCACGTGGAAGACGGGAACGTGGATCTTGACGGCGGCGAGGGCGGCGGCCAGGGTGGAATTGGTATCGCCGTAGACCAACAGGGCGTCGGGCTCCTCCTTGAGGAGGATCTCCTCGATCCCGACAAGCATCCTGGCGGTCATTTGGGCGTGTGTGCCGCCCGAGATCCCGAGATTGTAATCGGGCGCGGGAATGCCCATCTCACGGAAAAAGACGGCGGACATATTGTCGTCAAAATGCTGCCCGGTATGGACGAGGATCTCGGTGTGTTCCCTGCGCAGTGCGCGCGAGCCGGCGGCGGCTTTGATGAATTGAGGTCGGGCTCCGACCACGGTAACGATCTTCATATTCTCTCCTGTTTACTTCTGACGTCCGGCGTTGAATTCCTCAATGGCCAGCCGCATCTGCTCGGTATAACTCTCGGCGATGTCCTGATAGGAATAGCGGGAAAGGATGGAGCGCACGGCGTTGGTGGACTGTTCGGCCAAACGCTCCTCGCTCATGGTCAGATAATCGCGGATCTTCTCTCTCAGGCCGGCGATCGAGCCGCTTTCAAAGACAGAGCCGTTGTCGCAGTCGATACGGTCGACGTTGATTTTGATGTTTTCCAGGACGGTGGGGACGCCGCACGCCTGCGCGTCAAAAAAGCTCAAGCTGCACTGCTTGGGAAAAAACATGACGTCGGCAAACTGATAGAAGGCGGGCAGATCCTCATACTTTTGAACGGGGACGAGGATCACACGGTTTTCCGACCGTTCCAGAAGGGCGCGCACGTTCTGCTCATATTCGGATTTGTAATCGGCAACGATCACGAAAACGGGCTGCTTTTGCTCCGAAGGGATCTTCTCCAGCAGCGCCTCGCCGAGGAGCTGACCGCCCTTGGCCTCGTCGACCTTCCCGGTGTAGAGGAAGACCATCTCGTTCTCGCCGATCTCATACTTTTCGCGCATGGCGCGTTTGACCTCGGCGTCGGGGTGGAACAAGCTGACGTCGGTACCGAAACCGAGGTAGGGCGTCAACTCTTTCGGAAGACCGTGTGCCTCGTTCAGATATGGATCGTCGGCCGTTTTGATAACGTAAAGGTGATTCTTCTTGAGAATCGGGGTGATGAAAGCGCGGTAGAGCTTGGTATAGAGCTTATGATACTTGTTCCGCGCGGCCAGTTCCAGCATGTGGGAATCGAACAGCAGAGGTTTGGCGATCTTCTTGCGGTGGCGGAGGATCTGGATGCTGGTAAAGGAGCCGTTGCCGTGGCAGAGGATGACGTCGGGGTCGATCCCGGCTATGGCGGCATAGACGTCCTTGCCGAACAGGGGGCGGCCGGCCAGCCGCTTCTTCATGCGGAGGCGGACGATCCTGACGCCGGTCTGCTCGGTAAAACGGCGGTCGAACTCGTCAATGCGGGTATTATCGTAGCAGCTCGCGATGCGGGGATAGTTGTCGTACAGAGTCAGGATGGTAACGTCGTGGCCCTGCTTCTGCTGAAACTTGGGCAGAATGTTGATCTGATACCCCTGAAAGGGATGAAACATTTCGTCGATGTGAAGAATCTTCATGGTCGGCTCTCCTCGATGTTTATTGAACGGATTCGATGGCGTCCAGCAGGCGCGGGATGTTGCGCCCGGCGTCGAAACGCTCAGCCCACCGCTCTCGTGCATGGGCGCGCATGGCCTCGGCGCGGTCGGCAGGCAGGGCAAAGAAGGCCAGGACACACTCGGCCAACTGCTCGGGCGTCAGATCGGCGGGAAGCAGGAAACCGCAGCCGTCGTCCAGGATCTCGGCGGTGCCGCCTACGTCGGTAGCGGCAACGGGAACGCCGAAGGAGAGCGCCTCCATAATGGAAACGGGCAGTCCCTCCACGGTGCTGACGTTGAGGAAAAGATCCACGTGCTCATGCGCATAGTTGTCCAGCAGTTCCGCATTGCTGACGCGGCCGGCAAAGCGGATGCTCACACCCGGACGCTGCTGCATGACGCTCGCGGCCGCCCTCGTCAATCTTTCGTACTCGGGGCCGTCCCCGAAGTGCGTCCAGCTGACGTCTTCGGGCAAAAGCCCTTTCTCATAGCAGGCCATCAGGAGATCCAGCCGCTTGAGAGGCACGCAATTGGAGCAGGTCAGGATGGCCTTCCCCTCCCCGGGAGGGTTCAGCGCGCCGTCATTGTGAGAGCCGAGGTACGCGACGCAAGTGTGTTCGTCCTCCAGGCCGAGATCCTCTCGAAGCTTGCGGCGGTACATGGCGCGCACGGTCTCGCTGATGAAAAGGATCTTGTCGATATACCGATGACGATAGGCGTTCTGCATATAGCAGACGTATCGGTTGCGGTCAGGATTGACTTCAAAAGAATGGGCCAGAGAAGCAGTGACGATGCCCGGATCCTTTTCCTTGAGCATGGCGGCGGCAAACGCCTCGACGTGGAACCAGGAGGCGAGCACGACGCGGGGCTCGTCCTTGTGCGAGGCAAGGATGCGCCGGGCACAGGCGTACAACGCGTTGCTGACAAGGCCCTGCTTGAAATAGTTTTTGAGAAAAGCGCGAGTCAGTACGCCTTGCTTCTTTGCGTGGGAAAATTCCTGTCGGAATGCCTTTTGGAAGAGGAAGGCGGGCCGGCGAAGAAGCTCGCAGACGACGCGAAAACCTGAGATCTCGACCATGTTGGCGATCTTGCTCATGCGGTCGTATTCCCCGTTGCGGCGAGTGATCCCGGCGGACAGGAACCAGAGCTTGTGACCCCGGCGGGCCGCCTCTTCCGCAATATCGACGATAAAAGGAGGGACGAAATGCTGAAAATCCAAAATGACGTAGTTCACGCTTGTTGTCCTCCGGCGGTGAGTTCCTCAAAAAGACGGATATAGTTCTCCACCATGACGCCGCGGTCGAACAGAGCGGCGCGGCGCTCGCACGCCGTGCGGGTCATGGTCATTCCTTCCAGAACCGCTCTTATCCGATCAGCGACACCTTGCACGTCGCCGACGGGGACGACAAGGCCGCAGCTCTCATCAATCGCTTCGGGCGAGCCGCCGGTGCGATAGGTCAGCACGGGCGTGCCGCAGGCCAGGGATTCGATGTTGGTGGTGGGGAAATTGTCCTCGTGCGTAAGGTTGAGAAACAGGGTCGCTGCGCTGTAAAAAGCGGCCAGTTCCGCGACGCTTTCGGTGCGTTCCACACCGACGACGCCGTCCGGCAGCGCACGAACCTGGCCGGCGGTGAGGCCGACAAGAACCAAAACGCATGTCTCAGGCAGGAGGGCGGACAGGCGAAGAAAATCGTCCAGCCCTTTCCTCCTGTCCCAAACGCCGGCCACACCCAGCAGGATCCTTTTGTCCTCAGGGATGCCGTACTTGCGGCGCAGATCGGGATCCTCGGTATGAGAAAAGGCGCTCAGATCGATCCCGTTGGGGATGACGCGCACGTCGTATTCGGAAAGGAAGGATCCGGCCATCACGCCCGCAAGCCATTGGGAGGGCGTGACCAGAGTCAGTCGGTCCATGCCGGAAAAGGCCTGCTTCTTGCGGGCATGATTTCGGCGCGACGCGTCGCAGAAGAAGCTTTTGGGATAGTCTCCGATCTGCGTACAGCGGGAACACGCCGTCTTCCACTTGTCGCACCGGGCATAGTCAAAGTAGGCACAATGGCCGGTGACCGGCCAGGCGTCGTGCAGCGTCCAGACCACGCTCGCACGCGACGACTTGAGATACTCGAACAGCAACGGATAGTTCATGTAATACCCGTGGATGTTATGAAGATGAATGACATCGGGATCATACGCGCGGACAAAGCGAAGGAAGCGGCGGGTGGCGGAGCGGGACCAGAGCCCATGCGCGTCGAACAGACGCGTGGCCGCACCGTGAACATAGCGGTCAAAATCGGAGCCGATGCGCACGGCGTACGACTCGCAGCCCGCGGGAAGCGGGAGCGAACTGTAAGCGGCCTTGCATTCGATGCCGCGCGCGTGCATCCCTTCCGCCAGATCGCGGACGATCCGGCCCGTACTGCCGCGGCCGCAGTTGACGTTAACTTCCAGTACTCTCATGATCGACCTCATCAGGATCCTCGGGCCGGATGGAAAACGCCAGCGCGTAAAACAAAAGGGGGAGCCAAAGGATCTTTTTGTTATACGTATCCAGGAAAAGACTGACCAGCATGGAAGCAACGATCATGACCTTTGCCATATCGGTATAGGCGTTGCGCTTGGCGCGCAGAGAACGGTAAAGGCAGGACAGGAAGAGTCCGAGGCCGACGACGCCGCCGTCCAGCAGGAAGGTCAGGAACACGTTGTGCGTGCCGATGCTGGAGCCATAGTCCTGATGCAGAACGATAAAGGAGCTGCCGATGCCGTATCCCAGAAGAGGCCTCAAAAGCGCGGCCCGGAGAGAATAGCCCCAAACGATGAGACGCTCGCCGCCCGAACCGTTGGTATCGTTGAGAAAGCGGTCGATGACGTTGCTGACATAACGCACGCCGGCCCATCGCATCAGGAACAGAAGAACGACCACGCCGACAACGACGGTGACCAGATACTTGGCGGTGCTCTTGAGATTCTTTTGGATCAAACCGGTAAAAAGGACCGCACCGATGGCGGCGACGATGCCGCCGCGCGAGCCGGTCATCAGGACAGCCAAAGCGCAGACGCCGCAGCAGATATAGCGGATCACGTTCCACGTTTTTTTGTCGAAGCGGAAATTCAGCAGCACAGCAAAGCCCATAACCAGATACCCGGACAGGTTGTTGGTATCAAACGCTTCGTCCCGGTAGAGGAGACTGGTACGCACGGCGGTGGAAGCGGTGATGGAACTCTGCGTGACCATGAAGGCAAGAACCACCGTGCCGAGCATGAACGCGATCAGCATCTTCCTGATGGTATCCTTGCTCAAATTGAGCTGGAAGGCCAGAATGATCATCAACAAACGCAGGACGTTAGACTTGAGGTAGTTCAAACCGACGGCGGTATCGCGTGACCACAGAATGCTGACTACGCTGAACACAAGCAGAAGAAGATAGGGCACAACCGGGCTTTTACGCTCATCGGTCATGCTCAGCCGCCCTTTGAGGATAGAGCCCTCGATCAGCAGAACGAGCGCCAACAGATACTGCATATACCGGAAGACGGTCTCAAACGCAGTACCGAGGAAAGTCTCGATGGGAGAGAAAAACGCATAAGCCATCAGCAGCACTGACAGCACGGTAACGCTCACTCTGTTTCTCATCGGGATAGCCATAGAAAAAACGACCTCTTACTCTTGCTTCAAACTCTTGACCACTTTGGCCGGATTGCCCGCCGCCACGCTGTAGGGCGGGACGTCCCTGGTCACGACCGCGCGGGCGCCGATGATCGACCCTTCGCCCACGGTCACACCCTTGAGGATGGAGCTGTGCTCTCCGATCCAGACGTTGTCGCCGATGACTACGGGCGCGGACGCGGCGTGCTCCCAACTCCAAAGCGGGCCGTGAAAGTCATGCGACTGCGTCATGGCGCGCCTCTGCTCGGGGTCGGTGGGATGATTGTTGTTATCGTAGATATGGACGTTGTTGGAGATGATAACGTCGTTGCCGACGGTGACGCGGTCCAGTGCGCCGAGCACCGTCGCGCCGCCGATGAAGACGTTGCTGCCGATGATGACGTTCCCCTTGCCGCGGGTCATGACGGAGCCGCTGATATGGCAGTGCGTCCCGATCCGAACCGATCCGGGCGCAGCGGAAACAGAAGCGTTGTAGGAGATCACGGTCCCCTCCCCCACCTCCGCCACCTTGCGGAAAAGGCGGGTCTTATACGCTTGTTTGGCCCGATTGAGCCATCGTTTGACAATCATGACGGATCCCCCGTGACATTCGTATTATTTCAGGGCGTTGATCTCTTTCAGACAACGGAAAATGCGCTTGTAGTTGAGCAGAAGCATAACGGCCAAAAAGAAGCCGTACGTCAGGATCAAAACCAGAACAAAGGAAGAGATCCATCGGTAGAGAAGCAGCTTCAGCCCATAGGAGCCGGCGCCGACCGCGCAAAGCTCCAGCACGATGAGCCCGACTTCCTTCCAGTTGAAGAGGCGCCAGATGGTGGTGTGGATCTCCCTGGCGCTGATGGTGACCAGCGTGACCATCAGGCCGAAGGTCACGACCAGGGTGGTGATGGCGGGCCCGATGATGCCGAACAGATGGAAGGCGGCGATATTCAGCACCAGGTTGGCGCCCAGAGCGATCAGGGAGCAGGTCATCAGCGTCTTCGTTCTGCCCTTGGCCGACAGGACCAGGGAGGCGTTGGCGAATTTAATCATGTCCACGAACAGATACAAGATAAAGACGCCAAGCCCGGGCAGATATTTCTCATCGTAGAAGAAGAGCATCATCTCTTTGGCGTTGACGATGGCGCCGGTCACAAGGATCCAGGTCACGAGATAGCCGATGCGCAGGTATGACCTGAGCGTGGTCTGCGCGTCTTCGAACTTCTCGCCGCGAACCTGGCGGGTGATGATGGGCACCAGCACGGTCAAAAAGGATGCCGTGAGCATATCAAAGGGCAGCACCTTGGCGGCGTAGGTATAGATGGCGAGCGTCTCGGTATCGGTAAAGAAGCTGATGACGTACTTGTCGATGTCCCGAGACAGCGCACTGGTAAAGACAAAGACCGCCATGGGGATGCTGAACGCGAGGATGGGCTTGATCATCTTCCTGCTGAACAGGCGCATCCGTATGGGGAAGCGGCTTTTGGAGAAGGTCACGTAGAAATAGACGACCTGTGCCACGTCCAGCGCCAGAATGATGATGAAAACGGTGACGATGTTCTTGGTC
>CAMHOI010000028.1 GCA_946186725.1 uncultured Clostridia bacterium | reverse complement strand
CAACACGCTGGTCTACCGCCTGGAGAAGATCAAGAAGATCACCGGGCTCGACCTGCGCGAGTTCGACCACGCGATCGTCTTTAAGATCGCCCTGATGGTCAAGAAATACCTCAGCGCCAACCCCGTCAAGTACGGCGCCTGATCCCCCCTGCGGGGACATATCCCATCCAGATCGGAGTAGATTGCCATGGCTTCCTTGCGCAACGATCCCGGCGCGGCCAACAACCGCACCCAGATCGAATTTCGCGGCGTTTACAAAAACTACAAGAACGGCACCCACGCCCTCAAGGACTTCAATCTGAAGATCAACCGGGGCGAGTTCGTCTTTGTCGTCGGCCCGTCCGGCGCCGGCAAATCCACCTTCATGAAGCTCATCATGCGGGAGGAGAAGCTCAGCGCGGGCGAGATCACCGTTTCGGGCTACAAGCTGTCCAAGATCCGCCGCCGTCAGATCCCCCAGCTTCGCCGCACCATGGGGATCGTTTTTCAGGACTTCCGTCTCATCCCCACCATGACGGTGGCGCAGAACGTCGCCTTCCCCATGCATGTCGTGGGCGCCTCGGGGCAGGAGATCCGCAAGCGGGTCGCCTACGCCCTCAACCTGGTCGGGCTGGCCAACAAAGCCCGCAGCATGCCCAACGAGCTGTCGGGCGGTGAGCAGCAGCGCGTCGGCCTGGCCCGCGCCCTCATCAACAATCCCTCCCTTATCATCGCGGACGAGCCCACCGGCAACGTCGACCCGCAGATGTCCTATGAGATCGTCGACCTGCTCACCGAGATCAACCGCCGCGGCACCACCGTGGTCATGGTCACCCACGAGCACCAGCTCGTGCGCGACTTCAACCGCCGCGTGGTCATGATCGAGAACGGCACCGTCGTGGCTGACAATGCGGGCGACTTCGTCCCGCCGGCCCCCGTGCCTGCGCAGGAAGAGAAGGGCGGTGAGCGCGAATGAACGCCAGAAGCGGACGCTATCTGATCGGCGAGGGCTTCAAGAACGTCTGGGTCAACCGGCTCATGTCCTTCGCCTCCATCGGCGTGCTGGTCGCCTGCATGCTCATCATGGGCGTCGCCATGTGCCTGACGCAGAACATCAACAAGTACCTCGGCAACCTCAGCGAGCAGGACGTCGTTTTGGTCTACTATTCGGAGGAGCTGGATGACGCCGCCGCCGAGGCCCTCTCCGCCAAGGTGGGCAAGATGCCCAACGTCGCTTCCGTCAAGTTTCTGCCAAAGGGCCCCGCTCTGGAGGGGCTGTTGGAGGGCATGGAGCTGACCGAGGATCAGCGCGCCCTTTTCACCGAGTACCTGGAAGGGGACAACCCCCTGCCCAACGGCAGCGAGGTCCACATCAAGGATCTGACCAAGATGGAGTCCACCATCAAGAAGCTCAAGGACGTCAAGGGGGTCGCCTCGGTCCGTTATGACGCCGACATCACCAAGCGCATCACCGACATCCGGCGGGTCGTGACCGTCGTCAGCGCCGGATTGATGATTCTGCTTCTGATTATCGCCGCGGTGATCGTGTGCAACACCATCCGCATCACCATGTTCTCCCGCAAGCTGGAGATCAGCATCATGAAGGCCGTCGGCGCGACCGACCGCTTCGTGCGCGCTCCCTTCCTGGTGGAGGGCGTGCTGCTGGGGCTGTTCGCCGCCGTGCTTTCCACCGGGCTCCTCTACGGCGTCTACACCGTCGCCGTCGTCAAGGCCGCCGAAGCGTTGGACGGCTTCACTCTGGTGCCCTTCCGCGAGCTGGTCCTGCCTCTGCTGGGGATGTTCGCCCTGATCGGCGTGATCATCGGCTTCCTGGGCAGCCGCTTCACCATCGCCAAGTATCTGCGTAAGGAAGGCAGTGAGTTCCGTGCGCTGTAAGAGACTGCTTTCCCTGCTGACCGTCGGTGTGCTGCTGGCCGTTCTGACCGTCGCCGCGCCCCTGCCGTCCGCCTCGGCCAAGTCCGTCGCCGAGTATCAGTCGGCGCTGGAGGCCGCCAAGGCCAACGCCAACGCCGTCAAGGCCAAGATCGCCGCGCTCAAGAAACAGAACGCGCCCTATGAGGAGCAGTTGGCCGCCCTCCAGGCCCAGGTGGACGCCGTGCAGAAGGAGATCGACCTCCACGAGGAGCAGATCCGTCAGTGCCGCGCCACCGTACAGGAGCGCACCGAGCAGCTCGCCTCCTCCAAGGAGAACCTCAAGCGCCGCCTGGTCGCCATCTACACGGCCGGCAACAGCAAGCTGTCCATTCTCCTGTCGGCGGAGGACTACGGCGACTATCTCGCCAAGTCGGAGCTTTCGGCCTCCGTCTCCCGCCACGACAGCGAGATGATCACCGCCATTCTGGACGCCATCGCCGAGCTGGAGCTGGCGCAGGAGCAGCTCAAGGCCTCCGAGGACGAGATCCTTGTCAAGAAGGCCGAGCTGGTCGCCGCCTACGCCGAGGTCAACAAGACCGTTTCCGCCTACAATAAGCAGGTGAACGCCCTCAACAAGGATCTCGCCGCCATTCAGAAGGAGGAGGCCGACATTCAGGCCGCCATCAAGCGCGCCCAGACCTCTGCCGCGACCACCTCCGGCGGCAAGACCGGCACGGGACAGTTCATCTGGCCCCTGCCCGGCTGCTATAAGATCTCCTCCGGCTTCGGCGCCCGCTGGGGCCGCCAGCACACCGGTGTGGACATCATTTCCGCCTCGGAGGGCGTGCTGGGCAAGCCCATCGTCGCCGCCGACAGCGGCACCGTCATCCTCAGCAAGTATTACAGCGGTTACGGCAACTGCATCATGATCGACCACGGCAACGGCTACGTCACCCTCTACGGCCACATGCGCTACCTGTCCTCCTACGGCGTGGGCGCCTCGGTGACCAAGGGAGCCACCATCGGCTACGTCGGCGCGACCGGCAACGTCACCGGCCCCCATCTCCACTTCGAGATCCGCAAGAACGGCACCGCCACCAATCCGCTGAATTACTATAACTGACCGTCGGGCGAGCAGCGATCCTCGCCCCGTCCCCCCGTTTAACCTACGAAAAGGAGGCGTCGTCATGATCCATGTCCGCCGCATCGCTGCTTTCCTGCTCTGCGCCGCGCTGATCGCGGTCGGCGCCGCCGTCCCTTCCGTCGGCCGCACGGCCACGGCCGCTTCTCTGACCGAGCTGCAGCAGCAGCTGGAAGACGCCAAGGCCAACGCCAACGCCGTCAAGTCGCAGATCGCCGCCCTGGAGAAGGCCAACGCCCCCTTTGAGGAGCAGCGCGCCGCCCTCCAGAAACAGATCAGCGCCACGCAGGCGGAGATCGACCTCTACCAGGCCAAGATCGACGCCCTTCAGGCGGAGATCGCCGCCATGGAGAAGTCGGTCGCCGCGTCCGAGCTGGCCCTCAAGAAGGCCGTGCGCGAGTTCAAGCAGCGGCTCTACGCCATGTACACCTCCGGCAGCATCTACAGCGGGCTGGAGGTCATCGGCGGCACCGAGGACATGGCTGCCTCCCTGGCCAAGATGGAGCTCATGGAGTCCGTCTCCCGCAAGGACAACCGCGCCATGCAGGCCCTGCTGGACGCCATCGACGAGCTCCGCACCCAGCAGGAGAAGCTGGCCGCCGAGCAGGAGGATCTGGCCGCCTCGCAGGAGACCATCCGGCAGAAGAAGGCCGAGCTCTCCGCGCAATACAGCAAGATCAACGCCATCGTCCTCTCCAACCGCGACGCTGTCAAGGCCCTGGAGAACAAAGAAGCGTCCTACGCCCAGATGGAGAAGGATCTGGCCGCCGCCATCGAAAAGCAGAAGCTGATCGACGCGGGCGCCGTCGGCACGGGGCAGTTTGCCTGGCCCGTCCCCGGCTACTACCGCCTTTCCGAGAAGTACGGCTACCGCATCTGCCCCATCCACGGGCCCGAGCTCCACAAGGGGATCGACATCTCCTCCTCGGGCATCTACGGCGCCAAGATCGTCGCCGCTGACAGCGGCGTGGTCCTGCTGGCCCGGTGGTACGGCGGTTACGGCAACTGCATCATGATCGACCACGGCAACGGCTACGTCACCCTCTACGGCCACATGAAATCCGCCTCTCCGCTCAAGGCGGGCGACGTGGTCATCAAGGGCGTCACCGTCATCGGCTACGTCGGCTCGACGGGCGATTCGACGGGGCCCCATCTTCACTTTGAGATCCGCAAGGGCAGCGGCACCGTCGATCCGATGTCCTTCTTCTAAACCCCCGTGTTGCCGGGGAAAGGAGTCGCCATGGAACCCTTGAACCCGAATCCGCCCCGCGAGGACGACCTCCCCGCCGGGCCCGCGCCGCAGGAAACGCCCGCGCCGCAGGAAACGCCCGCACCGAAAAATCGGCGCCGGGTCCTTGCCGTCGTCGGCGAACTCATCAAGGTGATCGCTCTCCTTCTTCTGGGAGCGGCGATCGCCGTTTTGGTCGTGCCGCCCAATTGGCGCTTGCGCGCGAGGACCATGTCCTCGACCGAAAAGCTGGATCTGCTTGACCAGATGGTGCGCGACTACTATATCGACGGCGACGCCGTCGACCGCGACGCCATGCAGGACGACCTGGCCGCCGCCTACATCTACGGCCTGGGCGATCCCTATTCGGCCTACTTCTCCGCCGAGGATTACAGCGCCGTCCTTGCCGACAACAGGGGCGACATGACGGGCATCGGCGTCTCCGTCACCTTCGATCCGGCGACCACCGCCATCTACGTCATCCGCGTCTATCCATCCTCCCCCGCCGAAGAAGCGGGCCTGCGCCCGGGCGACCGCGTCACCGCCGTCGCAGGCGAGACCGTCACCGAAGACAACTATTCCGCCTGCGTGGACAACGTGCGGGGTGCGCCGGGCACCTCCGTCGCGCTGACCGTGCTGCGCGACGGCAAGACCTTTGAAATGTCCGTTATCCGCGAGGACTTCGTCGTCACCACCGTTTTCGCCCGCCGCGTCGGCGACGTCGGCGTCATCGAGATCACCGGCTTCAATCAGCCCACCGCCTCCCAGTTCCGCAAAGCGGTCGAGGAGCTGCAGGGCGCCGGCGTCAAGGCGCTGATCTTCGATCTGCGGGGCAACACGGGAGGCCTGGTGGACACCACCAGCGAGATGCTCGACCTCCTTCTGCCCGAAGGAGAGCTTGGCTACGCCGTCTACAACGGCGGCAAGCGGGAGAGCATGGCCACCTCGGACGCCGCCGAGGTCGACCTGCCCATGGCCGTCCTGGTAGACCGCAGCACCGCCTCCGCCGCCGAGTACTTCACCCTGGCCCTGCGCGACTATGACAAAGCCGTCGTCGTCGGCGAGACCACCTTCGGCAAGGGGATCATGCAGAGCACCATGCCCCTGGGGGACGGCTCTGCCGTCCGCCTGACCGTCGCCAAGTTCTATACCAAGTCCGGCACCGAGTTCCACGGCGTCGGCATCACGCCCGACGTCGAGGCCGCCCTGCCGGAAGGAGCCAACCGTTTCCTCCTTTCCGATGAAGAGGACGCCGTTCTTCAGGCCGCCCTCAACGCCATAAAAAAGCAATAACGAGTTCGTCAGCGCAGGGGCCTGCTTATCCAAAGCAGGCCCTCGCTTTGTAAAAAAACAGGTATAAATCCGCGCTTTTTCGCCGCTTATGAACAAACTGTTAAAAGTTTTCGGCGTTGCCGCCAAAATCCTTTTTGCGCCGTCGTGCTCTTTCACGATTTTGCCCCGCGCGGCTTGACTTCTCCGGGGGGAGCAGGTAGAATCAAAGCAGAAACCAAGCCGCCGGAGGTATGATATATGAGCAACCGACCGTCCCTGCTCTTCCGCCTGTTCTGCGCCGGGCTGGCTCTGCTCCTGCTGGCCGGCTGCGCGGGCGGCGGCGAAACCGCCTCTTCCGGCGCGAGTTCCGGCGGCGCCGTCTCCGCCGACAACAGCGGCGACGTTTCCTCCGGCGAGGACGAAACGCAGGAGGGCGCCTCCTCCCGCG
Source organism: uncultured Clostridia bacterium (assembly GCA_946186725.1). Lineage (GTDB taxonomy): Bacteria > Bacillota > Clostridia > Oscillospirales > Acutalibacteraceae > RGIG2206. Next base: position 3,973 of record CAMHOI010000028.1, on the reverse strand, counting down.
GCGCCGGCGTCATCGCCGACATCCCGCAGAAGGAAGCCGATCCCGTCGCCGTCGAAGAGACCAAGGCGGGCAGGCAGTCCTCCTTCAACGTCAGCAAAACGGGCATCCTGCAGGCCTATCCCGAGTATGACGAGCGCATCGAGCGGGATTATACCTACACCGTGACCGTGACCCAGGGCAGCAACGTCCGCTCGCTCACCTGCTATAACCATTGCGACGCCGTGGCCTCCTCCGACCGCACCGTCAACGGGGATAGCGTCCGCCGCTTCTGCGAGTTCGCCTTCTCGGGCGGCCCCGTGCGGGTGGACATCGCCGTCAAGCAGGACTTCAAGTCCTACACCGTTATGCCCTCCGCCAAGGGGTTCAAGAGCGAGCGGCACGACAACGTGATCTCCGTCTATCTCGAGAAGCCCGACTACTTCCTGCTCAAGCTGGAGAACAAGGACGATTCCATCCTCTCCGTCTTTGCCGACGCGCCCGAGGTGGACGTGCCCCGCAAGGGCGACCCCAACGTCGTCTACGTTGAGGGCTGGTACGAGCCCAACGACTGGTATCTCGACGTCATCAAGGACGGCACCACCGTCTATCTCGCGCCCGGCTCCGTCCTCAACGCCCGCCTGTGCGTCAGAGGGGACAACGTCACCGTCAAGGGCCGCGGCATGATCCTCGACTCCTTCAGCAACATCTACAAGCAGGACGTCTCCATCGACCGCAAGGTGAACGGCACCGCGCTGCGCGTCTTCGCCGTGCGGGGGAGCAACTGCACCGTCGACGGCATCAAGATGGTCGACTCGCGCGACTTCAACCTCATCGTCGGCGGATCCAACACCAAGGTCACCAACTTCAAGGTGCTGTCCAGCGAGATGTGCACCGACGGCATCACCCAGGCCGGCGGCGACAACAACTCCTACGAGCACTGCTTCATCTACAACGGGGACAACGGCATCGTCGTCTCGGGCGGCAAGAACCAGAAGTATAAGGACGTCACCATCGGCACCATCTGCTCCGCCCTCTTCCCGCAGCTGAGCGTGGGCGAGATCGACATGGAGAACATTTACGTCTTCCGCGCCGACGACGGTCTGATGCGGAACACCTACAACCCCAACAGGACCGCCGCCTCTTTCGACATCAGGTTCACCAACGTCAGCTGCGTCGACTGCGACCACTTCTCCATGCTCTTCGGCGCCGCCAACATGGGCAACGGCAAGAAGACCATCACCTTCCAGAACCTCGCCGTGCCCTACGCGACCGGCTCCAACAACAGCATGACGGCCTCCCCGTCGACGGCCACCCTGCGCAAGGTGTGGGGCGACCCCGCCACCAACTATGAGCTGATCTTCGACGGGCTCTCCATCGGCGGCAAGGCGGTCACCAACGCCAACCAGATCCCCAAGACCGACGACCTCGGCTGCACCGTCACCGTCAAGGGCAGCGGCGCCTCCTGGACAGCCAAGGCGGCCGCCGTTTCCGGCGCCGTCACCGCCCCCGCCAAGATCTTCATCGGCAACCGCCAGCTCTTCCTCAAGTACGGCGCCGTGGAGCAGAGCGGGACGTGGTACGTCCCGGCCGACGACGTCTGCGCGGCACTCGGCTGCAGCGTGCCCTCCGGCGCCACCCGGATCAACGGCGTCTCCTACCTCTCCCTCGACGCCCTCAAGTCGAGCGGCTGCACTACTTCCGCCGCCTATAGCGGCCTGCGGAAAGCCGTGCGCATCGCCGCCGTCGACCGCGGAGTCAACCTGCTGGCCGGGGAAGGGACGTCGGCCCACTGCCGCTGGAGCGAGTGGATCTGCTATGACACCCATCTGCTCTATATCAAGGATCCCGCCGGCGACTACTTCTACAACAAGAACTCCAAGTCCTATGACAAATGGCACTCCGGCGCCTCCTACATCCTGACCGACCGGGTCAATCAGTACGGCAAGGGGACCTACACCCTGACCGTGGACATGAAGGCCGACAAGGCCTGCTCCTGCGGCGTGGGGCTGACGGTCAACGGCGCCCTCACCGAAAAGACGGCCAACCTGTCCACCAACTGGCAGACCTTCACCTTCACCTTTACCGTCAGTCAGGATCAGGTCAACAACGCCGCTCTCCTCATCATGACCAAGGTGGAGAATTCGGGCATTGCTTTCCGCAATCCCACGCTGACTCACAGCAAGTGAGCAAAACCAAACCGAAGCCGAGCGGGCCCGCTCGGCTTCTGCGCGAAGATCAACTTATGGAGGCATGCTCATGAACTTTGACCCGACCGCCGCCGGCACGCTGGTGACCTACCCCGACTACGACCCCCGCATCGAGCGGGACTACGTCTACGACGTCGCCGTCACGCAGGGGAGCGAGTCCCGTCGGCTGACCTGCTACAACCACTGCGACGCCGTTGCGACCTCGCCGCGCACCGTCAACGGTGACGCTGTGCGTCGCTTCTGTGAGTTCGCCTTTGACGGCGCGCCCGTGCGGATCGATTTCACCGTCAAGCAGGACTTTGACTCCTACACCGTCATGCCCTCCGCCAAGGGGTTCCGCAGCGAGCGGCGGGGCAACGTGATCTCCGTCTATCTGGAGAAGCCCGACTACTTCCTGCTCAAGCTCGATGACAAGGACGATTCCATCCTCTCCGTCTTCGCCGACGCGCCCGAGGCGGACGTGCCCGAGAAGAGCGATCCCAACGTCCTCTACGTTGAGGGCTGGGTCCAGCCGGACGGCTGGCGCCTGGACGTTGACCGGGACGACGTTACCGTCTATCTGGCGCCCGGCTCGGTGCTCAACGCCCGCCTCTTCATCACCGGCAAGCGCGTCGCCGTCCGGGGCCGCGGCATCCTGCTCGACCCCATCAGCGACATTTACCGCCTGCCCGCCAACACCGACTATTCGGTCAGCGAGACCGACAAGACCATCGTCCGCTGCCTCCACGTCCGCGGGGACGGCTGTACCGTCGACGGCATCAAGATGATCGACGCGCGCACCTTCAACCTCTTCGTCAGCGCCTCCAACGTCACCGTCACCAACTTCAAGGTGCTCTCCAGCGAGATGTGCACCGACGGCATCACCCAGTCCGGCGGCGACGGCAACCGCTACGAGCACGTCTTCATCTACAACGGGGACAACGGCATCGTCATCACGGGCGGCAAGGATCAGAAGTACAGGGACGTCACCATCGGCACCATCTGCTGCGGCGTCTTCCCCCAGCTCGGCGCCGGCGAGATCGACGTCGACGGGCTCTACCTCTTCCGCGCCGACGAGGGACTGATGCGCAACATGTATAACCCCCGTCACGTCCCCCAGACCTTTGACATCAAGCTCGCCAACGTCAGTTGTGTGGACTGCGACCATTTCCCCTTCCTCTTCATGTTCGGCAATATGGGCGACCTGAAGAAGACCGTCACCTTCCGCAACCTGGCCGCTCCCTGCGCCACGGGCGCCAACCACAAGCGCACCCCCGATCCCGCCGCCGCCAACGTCCAGCGCGCTACCCGCGCCGATTACATCGAATCCTCTCACTACGAGCTGATCTTCGACGGGCTCTCCCTGGACGGCAAGCCGGTCACCGATCCCGCGCAGATCGTCCTGGGCGACGACGTCGGCGACGCCGTCGCGATCACCGTCAAGGGCAACGGCGCCGCCTGGCCCGCCGTGCCCGCCGCTGTGCCCGGCTCCGTCGTCGCGCCCGGCAAGCTCTTCATCGGCAACCGCCAGCTCTTCCTCCGGGATCCCGTCGTCGAGCAAAACGGCGTCTGGTTCGTCCCCGCCGGGCCGGTCTGCCGCGCCCTCGCCTGCGACGTGCCCGCCGGCACCGTCACGATCCACGGCGTGGAATACGTCCCCCTCGACGCCCTCGTAAGCGGTAGCTGCGCCGCCTCCGCCGTCTATGACGCGGCAAGCCAGTCCGTGCGCATCGCACCCGTCGACCGCGGCGACAATCTGCTTGCCTGGGGCGGCAACGCCGTCCACTCCCGCTGGAGCGAGTACACCT
>CAMHOI010000027.1 GCA_946186725.1 uncultured Clostridia bacterium | reverse complement strand
CCGGTTGGACGAGCTGGCAAAGATCGGGGTGACCTCCCTCAAGATCGAGGGACGGAGCAAGCGCCCCGAGTACGTGGCCGCCGCCACCGCCGCCTTCCGCCGCCGTCTGGACGGGGAGGCGCCCGATCGGGAGACCGACGGCCTGCTGGACCGGATCTTCCGCCGCTCCGGCCATACGGACGGCTATTTTACCGGCCGTTTGGGCGCCGGGATGTTCGGCCGCCGCACCGAGGAGGACGAAGCCGCCTCGGCCGAGGTGCTGGGCGCCATCCACGCTCTCTACCGTGCTGAGCGGCCCCGCGTTCCCGTGCGCGCCGCCCTGACTCTGCGGGAGGGCGTGCCTTCGGCGCTCACGCTGTCGGACGGGGCGCACACCGCGACGGCCGAGGGGGAGACCCCGCAGGCCGCCCTCACCCGACCCCTGACGGAAGAGCGCGCCGCCGAACTGTGCGGCAAGCTGGGCGGCACCCCTTTCTTTATGACCGAATGCACCGCCGATCTGGACGGGAGGAGCACCCTGCCCGTGTCGGCGATCAACGCCCTGCGGCGTCAGGCCGTCGAGGCCCTGCTCGCCGCCCGGCGGCCCCAAGCGATCCCCTTTTCCCGTCCGGCGCTGCCTTCGGCAGTCTGCCGTCAGGACAGCCGTCCCCGCCGCTATGCCCGCTTTTCCTGCGCGGCGCAGCTGCCCGACCGTCTGCCCGGCGTCGACCGCGTCTATCTTCCCGTGAGTGAGGCGCCCCCGTCTTTGGACGTCGAGGTTGGGGTCGAACTGCCCCGCGCCTTTTTCGGGCGGGAGGAGGACGTGCGCCGCCGTCTGGAGGCGTGGCGGGGGCGCGCTGTCGCGGCGCTCTGCCACAACTGGGCCGCCGTCGCTCTTGCTCGCGAGGCGGGGCTGGCCGTCCACCTGGGCACGGGAATGAATCTGTTTACCCGCATCGCTCTGGAGGCCGCTTCTCCCTACGCCGCGGAGGCGACCCTCTCCTGCGAACTGACCACGGCGCAGGCGAGAGCCGTCGGCCGGGGCGGGATGCCGGTCTACGGCCGCCTTCCTCTGATGCTCACCCGCAACTGCCCCCGCGGCGGAAGGCGGGACTGCGCCCGCTGTCCCCGCGTTCTGGTCGACCGCAAGGGAATGGCCTTTCCCCTGGTCTGCCGCGACGGGGTCAGCGAAATCCAGAATGCCCTCCCCCTTTGGGTGGAGGATCCGACCGCCGGCTTCGACCACGTTTTCTTCCGCTTTACCGATGAGAGCCCCGAGCGGTGCCTTGAGGTGCTGATCGCGTGGGAGGAGGGCCGCAAGCCCGACGGCGATTTCACCCGCGGCCTTTCCCGCCGGGGCGTACTGTAAAAGAGGTGCGGCGCATGATCGTTTTGGCTTCCGGCTCCCCCAGACGGGGCGAGATCTTGTCTATGATGGGCTACGCTTACGTGCGGGACGTCGCCGACTGCGACGAGGAGACGGGGGACCTGACCGCGGACAAGGCCGTCGCCCTGCTCGCGGAGCGGAAGGCCGCCGCCGTCTCAGCCCGTCACCCCGGCGAATGGGTGCTCGGCTCGGATACCCTCGTCACTCTCGACGGCACTCCCATCGGCAAACCCGCCGACGCGGAGGATGCCGAGCGGATGCTGGCCGCGCTTTCGGGGCGCACCCATACCGTCTACACCGGAGTCTGCCTCATGCGGGACGGCGAAAAGGAGACGTTCGTCGATTCCGCCAGGGTCACCTTCTATCCTCTGAACGGGGAAGAGATCGCTCGCTACGTCGCCACGGGCGAACCGCTGGACAAAGCGGGCGCCTATGGCATCCAGGGGCGCGGCGCGGCGCTGGTCAGGCGGATCGAAGGGGATTTTTTCACCGTCATGGGTCTGCCGGCGGGCGCGCTGGCTCGCCGTCTCACGGCGCGACAAATTCTTCCGGAAAATTGACAAAAACCGTTGTCAATCCCGTTGGTTCGGGTTATACTATAATTCTGACCGTTTACGCATACTTCGCTTGAAGGAGAAACGATATGTTTACCAGAGACATCGGCATCGACCTCGGCACCGCCAACACCTTGGTCTGCGTCAAGGGCAAGGGCATCATCATGCGCGAGCCCTCGGTCGTGGCGGTCGACGTGCGCAATCAGGCCGTGCGGGCCGTGGGCACCGAGGCCAAGGAAATGATCGGCCGCACCCCCGGCTCCATCGTCGCGGTGCGCCCCCTCAAGGACGGCGTCATCGCCGATTTCGACGTGACCGCCATCATGCTCAAGCGCTTCATCCGCTCCGCCCTCAAGGGCAGTTTTCTGTCCAATACCCGTCTGGTCATCTGCATCCCCTCCGGCGTCACCGAGGTGGAGAGCCGCGCCGTCTACGACGCCGCCCACCACGCCGGCGCGCGGGAGATCGACCTGATCGAGGAGCCCATGGCGGCGGCCATCGGAGCCGGCCTGCCCGTCTGGGACGCGACGGGGAGCATGATCGTCGACATCGGGGGCGGCACCAGCGAGGTGGCCATCCTCTCGCTGGGCGACATCGTAACCTCCCGCTCAGTGCGTACCGCGGGGGACGATTTTGACGAGGCCATCATCAACTATATCCGTCGCAAGCACAACCTTCTGATCGGCGAGCGCACGGCTGAGGAGATCAAGATCGCCATCGGCTCGGCCTGGGAGTACGAGAACGAGGGCAACATGGAGATCAAGGGGCGCAACCTCATCGACGGCCTGCCCAAGAACGTCACCGTGACCGCTGCCGAAGTGCGGGAAGCGTTGGCCGATCCCCTGCAAAAGGTGGTTGAGGCCATCCGCTCCACTCTGGAGAACACGCCGCCCGAGCTGGCCGCCGACATCATTGACCGCGGCATCACCCTGACGGGCGGCGGCGCCCTGCTGCGCGGCATTGACAAGCTCATTCAGGAGGAGACCTCCATTCCCGTCCACATCGCGGAGAATCCCCTCGACTGCGTGGTGGAGGGCACCCGCAAGCGGCTGGAGGCCAACCTGCCCTTTGACACCTACGACAAGCGGCGCAAGTATTAAACGCCGCGGGGGAAAAGTATGAGACGGTTATTCCGAAGCAAGCGGTTCTGGTGGATCGGCGGCATCCTGACGGTGCTGATCGTGATCACCGTCACCGTCGCGGCCGTGGGCGGCTGGGCGGCGCCGCAGAATATGTTCCTCGGGTCGGTCGTCATGCCCATCCAGCGCGCCTTTTCTTCGGCCGCGGACGGCGTGAGCGGCTTCTTCGGCATGTATTCGGAACGGGATGCCCTCAAGCAGGAGAACGCCGAGCTCCGGGAGGAGCTCAACGCCCTCCGGCAGGAGAAGCAGAACTGGCAGGAGGCCCTTAACGAAAACGCGTTTTACAAGGATTTCCTCGGACTCAAGGAGGAGCATGGGGATTACCTTTTCTGCTCGGCGCGCGTGATCGCCCGCGATCCCGCCGACATCTACGCCGCCATGACGCTTGACGCCGGCAGTCTGGACGGCGTCAGCGCCCACGACGTCGTCATCACCGCCGACGGGCTGGTCGGTTACGTCACCGCCGTCGCGCCCACGTACTGTACCGTGGCCACCCTGCTCGATCCCGCCGTCAACGTCGGCGCCTATGACCGGCGCACGGACGACAGCGGCATCGTTTCGGGCAGCTTGGACGCCGCGCCCGACGGCGCCTGCGTCATGACCAATTTGGATCGCTATGCCACCGTCGTGGCGGGCGACGTCCTGGTCACCACGGGCGGCAGTGGCCTCTTCCCCGCCGGGCTGACCGTCGGTACGGTGGAGAGCGTGACCAAGGACCCGGGCGAGCTCACTCTGCGCGCTTTTGTGCGCCCCGCCGCCGACCTGCTTGGCTGCCGCAACGTCATGATCATCACCGCCTTTGAGGGGCAGGGCGAGGTCGCCGTGCCCGACACACCGGGAGAATAACATGGAGTACCACGTCCGCCGAAAACACGGATACCTCTATTACACCGCCTGGTGCCTTGTGCTTCTGGCGGCGTTTTTGGTGCAAAGCACGGGTCTGCTGCGCGCCCTGCACGGGGTGCGGCCTCTGCTGTTGGTGGCTCTGGTGTGCGCGCTGAGCGTCTTCAACGGCGTGACGGCTTCCTTCCTCTTCGGCCTGGCGGCGGGGGTGCTGACCGATCTGACCTCGGTCGCGCCCGACGGCTTCCACGCCATCGCCATGGCCCTGCTCGGACTGGCGATCTCCCTGTTGGTGGAGCACCTGTTCAATCAGCGGTTGATCACCGTTGGGCTGATCAGTCTGGGCGGCTGTCTGCTCTATGAGCTGGCCCTTTTTCTCCTTCTCGAGCTGCCCAAGGGGTACGAGGGGGTGGGGGCCTACTTCTGGAGGGTAAGCGTTCCCGCCGCTTTCTACACCTGGCTGTTCGTGCTTCCTTTCTATTTTGCGGCTCGCTATCTGTCTTACCGTTCCCAACGCGAGCGAGGCCACAGGGGACCGGGGGGGAACTGGCAATGAGACGCACCTTTTATCAGCGCAAAAAGCCCTTCTACATCCGCTTCACCGCCATGATCTGCATTGTGTCGGTCATTTTGGCCGCCTTTTTCGTCAAGCTGGGCGAGGTCCAGCTGGTGAACGCCGCCTCCTATCTGGCGCAGGCGGACACCTCCTCCACCCGTACCCGCGTCGTCACCGCCACGCGGGGAGAGATCCTCGACCGCTACGGCCGCGTCCTGGTTTCCAACCGCGCCGGCTACAACATCGTCTTCGACGCCGCGCGTCTGCCTTCGAGCGAGCTGAACGCCGTCATCGTGCGGCTGTACGACCTGCTGACGCGCACCGGGGACGAATGGACGGACGTTCTGCCTCTGTCCCCGGAGGCACCCTACGATTTTCTTCCGGACGCCGAGAGCGACGTCGCTTCCCTGCGTTCCGCCCTGGACCTGGCTCGCTACGCCACGGCCCGCAACTGCTTTGACGCCATGGTCAGCCGCTATCGGCTGGAGGGCATGGCTGAGACCCTGCAGCGGGTGGTCATGGGGGTGCGCTACTCCATGGAGAAGGCGGACTATTCCCTCGCCACTCCCTTCGTCTTCGCGCAGGACGTCTCGGACATCGCTGTCACCACCCTCAAGGAGACCGCCTTCGATTATGAGGGTGTGGAATTGGAGGCGGCCACCTTCCGCGAGTACGCCGATCCCACCCTTGCCCCCCACATCCTCGGCTACGTCGGATTGATGTCCGCTGAGGAATGGGAGAAGGTAAAGGAGAGCGGCGCCTATCAGTTCAACGACCGCATCGGCAAGGCCGGCATGGAGCAGGCCGCCGAGAGCTACCTCCACGGCACCGACGGCAAGGTCCGCGTCACTCAGGACGCGAACGGGGAGATCACCCGGTCGACCGTTGTGCAGGAGATGATCCCCGGCAACACCATCCAGCTGACCATCGACCGCGACCTGCAGCGAACCGCGCAGGACGCCCTGCACGCCGCCGTGCTCGACATCAACGCCAAAGGAGGCAACGCCAAGGGCGGCGCCGCCGTGGTCATTGAGGTCAAGACGGGGGAGATCCTCGCGGCCGCCAACGAGCCGTCCTATTCGCTGGCGGACTTCACCGATCACTATTCCGAGCTGCTGGCCGCCGCCAACGATCCTCTCTTTGACCGCGCGCTGAACGGCGGTTACCCCCCCGGCTCCACCTTCAAGCCGATGGTCGGTATCGTGGGGCTGGAAACGGGGAAAATAGCACCGACGGAGGTCATCACCTGTCTGCACACCTACCGCCGTTTCACCGACTATCAGCCCAGCTGTCTGGGCTATCACGGCGGGCTGACCGTCTCCACCGCCCTGGCCAAGAGCTGCAACTACTTCTTCTTTGAGGTGGGCTGGCGGGTCGGCATCCGCTCCATGAACGAGTATTGCCGCCGCTTCGGTCTGGGCGTGCCCACCGGGGTGGAACTGAACGAGTACGCCGGCGTGCTGGCCGGCGTCGAGGAGAGGGAGGCGCGCGGCGGCGTCTGGAACCCGGGCGATACCGTCCAGGCCGCCATCGGCCAGTCGGACAACGCCTTCACGCCCCTCCAGCTGGCCTCCTATACCGCCACCATCGCCAACGGCGGCACCCGCTACCGCGCTCACTATCTCAAGAGCGTTTTCGATTACGCCGTCACCGAGACCGTCAAGGACGATTTTACCGAAGTGCTGGACACCGTCTCCATCTCCTCCGAGACCTTCGACGTCATCCGCGCGGGCATGCTCCAGGTGACCGAGAACGGCACCGCCACCGCCACCTTCGGCAACTATCCCATCAAGGTCGCGGGCAAGACGGGCACCGCCGATTCGGCCAACAAGACCAATGCCATGTTCATCGCGTTTGCCCCCTATGACGACCCGCAGATTGCCGTTGCCATCGCCGTGAAGAACGGCGGTCACGGCTCGGCCATCGCCCCGGTCGCCAAGGAGATCCTCGACCGATATTTCTATCAGGGCGAAGCCGGGTTGAGCGAACAGCCGGTCAACACCCTGCTGAAATGAATTGACTTTCCGCCGCCTTCGTGATAAAATATAACGACAGTTCTGCGAGGGAGGGCGCCTCATGGCCTCTGGCAACGACAAGTGCAGAGTCTTCACGACCGTCTCCGGCAAGGGCGGCGCGGGCAAATCGACCGTGTCCTGCATGCTGGGCGTCGCGCTGGCGCGTCTCGGTCACCGCACCCTCCTCATCGACGCCGACGAAGGGCTGCGCTGTCTCGATCTTATGCTCGGCGTGGACGGCGAGGTCGTTTTCGACCTGGCTGACGTGCTGGCCGGCCGCTGTGAAGTGGGCGACGCCATTCGGCCCGTGCCCGCCGCCAAGGGACTCTGGCTTCTCCCCGCGCCTCGCTCCGCCGGTCAGATCGGCGAGGGGCTGGCCCCGTTGATCGGGACCCTGCGGGAGGAATTCGACCGCATCCTGGTGGATTCTTCCGCCGGCATCGGGCAGGGCTTCCGCACCGCTGCCGCCGTCTCGGACGAGGTGCTGGCCGTGGTCGGATGCGACCCGGTCTCCATCCGGGACGCCCGTCAGGTCTGCGAGCTGCTGCGGGACATCACCCCCTCCCGCCGGCTGATGATCCTCAACCGTTTCGACTATGCGGCCGCAAGCAGGGACCTCATTCCACACGTGGACGCCATTATTGACGCCACCGCCATGCGGTTGGGCGGGATCATTCCCTACGATCCGGCGCTGGCGCGCGGATTCCTGAGGGGGACCCCCGTGACCCGGGGACACGCCTGGCGCGCCTTTGTGCGCGTCGCACACCGTCTGGAGGGCAAGAACGTACGACTTCCCAAGCTCAAGCGCCTGTAGCGCCGAGCCCACCATGAAAGGATGATGACCGATGACCATAGCGCTGATCGCCGACGACGCCAAGAAGGAACTCATGATCCAGTTCTGCATCGCTTATTGCGGCATCCTCAGCCGGCACAGTCTCTGCGCCACCGGCTCGACCGGCAAGCTGGTTGCCGATGCCACCGGTCTGCCCATCAACTGCTTTTTGAGCGGCTCCCAGGGCGGCGACGAGCAGATCGCGGCCCGCATCAGCTGCAACGAGATCGATATGGTCTTGTTCTTCCGCGACCCCAACTCCTCCGTCCAGCACGAGATCAACGAGCTCAATCTCCTCCGCCTGTGCGACGTTCAGCGGATCCCGCTGGCGACCAATCTCGCCACCGCGGAGATGCTCATTCACGGGCTGGAGCGGGGCGACCTTGACTGGCGCGAGCTGGTCCACAATCGCTGACAGCGGCAACGACGGGAAAGAGTAAGTCGACATCGCCCCCACAGGGAGGCGCGCCGTGACTGAGAGCGCGCCGGGACACGATCGACCCAAGACAGCCCCGAGCCGTTTGCGCTTTTTGCGCCGACCGACCCCCGTTAGGGGTCAGAGCGGGCGCGGCTTGCCGCGTCAACCGGGGTGGCACCACGGTCTATGATCGTCCCCGATCCTGCTTCCGTATGCGGCGGAGGCCGGGTCGGGACGTTGCTTTTTCAGGAGGAAAACGATATGGCATTGACAGTACACGCGATCAAGGGCACCCAGGACGTGCTCCCCTCGCAGAGCGGGCGCTGGCAGTATATTGAGCGCCGCTTGATCGAGACGGCCCGACTCTACGGCTTCAGGGAGCTGCGCACCCCCGTGTTCGAGCACACCGAGCTTTTCAATCGCTCTGTGGGAGACACCACCGACGTCGTGCAAAAGGAGATGTATACCTTCGACGACAACGGCGGGCGGAGCGTGTCCCTGCGGCCGGAGGGGACGGCGGGCGCCGTGCGCGCCTTTTTGGAGCACGGGCTCCACAATGAGGCGCTGCCCGCCAAGATCTGCTACGTTTCCGGCTGCTACCGGTATGAGAAGCCGCAGGCGGGCCGTCTGCGCGAGTTCCACCAGTTCGGTGTGGAGTGCTTCGGCGCGCCCTCTCCCGCCGCCGACGCCGAGGTGATCGCCCTCGCGGCGAGCGCCTTCGACGCGCTGGGCGTGAGGAACCTGCGCCTGGAGCTCAACTCCATCGGCTGCCCCGCCTGCCGCCCCAAGTATTCGCAGGCGCTCAAGGATTACTTTACCGCTCACGAGGCGGAGCTGTGCGACACCTGCCGCGAGCGGCTGACGCGCAACCCCATGCGTATCCTCGACTGCAAGTCGCCCGTGTGCGCCGCCGTCGCCGCCAAGGCGCCCCTCGTGACCGACTATCTGTGCGAGGATTGCCGCGCCCATCAGCGGGGGGTGGAGGCCCACCTCAACGCCCGCGGCGTCGCCTTTATCAACAACCCCCGCATTGTGCGCGGACTGGACTACTACACCCGCACCGTCTTTGAGTTCATCTCCTCCGACCTGGGGGCGCAGGCCACCGTCTGCGGCGGCGGCCGTTACGACGGCCTCGTCGAGCAGATGGGCGGCCCCTCGGTGCCCGCGCTCGGCTTCGGCATGGGGCTGGAGCGCCTGCTCATGGTCATGGAGGCGCAGGGGTGCCCCTTCCCCGAGGATAAGCCCTGTCAGGTCTATCTCGCGCCGATGGGAGACGCCGCCTCGCTGGAGGCCACCCGCCTGTGCGGGATGCTGCGCGACGAGGGCTTTTCGGCGGAGACCGACCTCGCGGGCCGCGGCCTGAAGGCGCAGATGAAATACGCCAACAAGCTCGGCGCCCGCTACACCGTGGTGCTCGGCGAGCAGGAGCTGGCCGACGGAAAGGCCCGGCTCAAGAATATGGGTACCGGCGAGGAGCGGGAAGTGATCCTGCCCGACGGACTGCTCAGCGCCCTGTACGACAGCGAGATCGAGGGCGCGCTCAACGATCTGAACGCCACGCTGGAGAGCGATTGGCTGAGAAAAGAGGAAAAGTAACATGAGTCTGACCATCGAGACCATGGGCGCGCTGCGGCGCGACCGCTGGTGCGGCACCTTCCGCCGCGAGGACGAGGGGAAGGAGGTCGTCGTCTGCGGCTGGATCCAGCGTCAGCGCGACCTGGGGCAGCTGATCTTCTGCGATCTGCGCGACCGCACGGGCATCGTCCAGCTCGCCTTTGACGACGCGACCGACCGCGCCGTCTTTGACAAGGCCTTCCAGCTCCGCTCGGAGTACGTCGTCATGGCCAAGGGCGCCGTGCGCGTGCGTGCCAGTATCAATCGGGAGATCCCCACCGGCGAGGTGGAGATCTTCGTGACCGAGCTGCGGGTGCTTTCCACCGCCCAGACGCCCCCCTTCGAGATCCTCGACGACACCGCCGCCAAGGAGGAGCTGCGGCTGAAATACCGCTACCTCGACCTGCGCCGCGCCACCCTGCAGAACAACCTTGCCATGCGCCACCGCATCACCAAGGTCACCCGCGATTACTTTGACGAGAACGGTTTTCTCGAGCTGGAGACGCCCACCCTCATCAAGTCCACGCCCGAGGGGGCGCGCGACTACCTCGTGCCCTCCCGCGTCCACAAGGGCAGCTTCTTCGCTCTGCCCCAGTCCCCGCAGATGTACAAGCAGCTGCTGATGGTGGCGGGCTTCGACCGGTATATGCAGCTCGCCCGCTGCTACCGGGACGAGGATCTGCGCGCCGACCGCCAGCCCGAGTTCACCCAGATCGACCTGGAGATGTCCTTCGTCGACCGGGAGGACATCTTCCGGATCGCGGAGGGGTTCGTCCAACGCCTCTTCCGGGAGG
>CAMHOI010000026.1 GCA_946186725.1 uncultured Clostridia bacterium | reverse complement strand
CTATGCGGCGGGGATCACCTTTGAGACCGTCGGGCCTTACAACAAGGACGCCTACGAAAAGCGCATCCCCAAGCGGTACGGCCTCTATGGCGGCAGGTGCGGTTGGAAAATCGCAGACATTTTCAATAGAAAGGAACAGATCTTTGACTGCGACTTCGACGCGGTCTGCATGATGATCGGATACAACGACAAAGCGACGGCCATAGCTGACGTCAACCTCGGCTACTACAAGCAGATCATCGACTATATTTACCAGAAAAACGCCAACGCCGCGGTCTTTTTGATGGGCGTGGCGCCCTCCTACCAAAATATAGATCAGCCCACGACCTTCACCCACGCCAGATTCAACGAGAAGGTCAAGGCCTTCGCCGAGCAGTACGCGGCGGCGGGCAAAAAGGCCTACTACGTCGACACCTGGGCCTCGGACGAATGGAACGCGGACACCTGCTTCACTGATACCGTCCACTTCAACGAAACGGGCAACGGCATCGTGGCAAGCTGCCTGGCCAAGGTGGCCGTGCCCGTACTGAAAGAAATGAACGTGGCCGACTCCTCCTACACCCTTCCCGTGTCGCCGAGCTCCATCACCCTGGATCAGAGCGCGGTCTCCCTGGTCGCGCACGCCGGTTTCGGCGAAGGCGCCCTGCTCAAGGCGACCGTCTCCCCCGCCGACGCCGAGATGCCGCAGGTGGTCTGGGGCAGCTCCGACAGAAACGTGGCGACGGTGGATGAATTCGGCACGGTGCGCGGCGTGGGCGCCGGCACCTGCACGGTCACGGCCTACACCCTGGACGGCGGCAAGACGGCGACCTGCACCGTCACGGTCACCGACAAGAAAAACGATACTACCGTCTTCAACGACAACATGGCTTCCGCCGACACCTGGGAGGGCGGCGGCGACCCCGCCAACTTCCGCTTTGGCAAGTACCGCACCATCGACTCCGCAAAGGAGACCGCGCCCTTCGTATCCAAGAAGACGGTCGACACCGGGCACTGCTTCTACCTCTCGACGAGCGTGCGCTGCTACTCCGGCAGCGGCTCCGCCAACGCCGGAACGCTGGACGTCTCGATCGACAGTCTGACCCTGCGTCTGAAGGGCAAGGGCTATGCCTGCCAGGTGCTCGTGGACGGCAAGACGGTCTGCGAGTGGTCGGGCGGCACAGCTTGTCTGGATCGCGCGGAATTCGGCGTGATGGTCGAGAACGGCAATCTCACCCTCATGCGCAACGGCGTGCCCGTGGCCAACGGCACCATCGCCGACCGTTCCTTCTCGGGAAACGTGTCCTTCTTCAACCAGCTGCCCTTCAAGACCATGATCCGCTTCATTCGCGTAGCGACCTGGTAATCACAGACAAAAAGAGCGCCGTCCGGGCTTCGGAGGGTGCTCTTTTCGTTTGTTTACAAATTCTTCAAAAAAATGCTTGAAGAGGAACAAAGAGTTGGGATATGATAGAGTCGTTATCATATGTCTCAAAGGAGATCGTTTATGCTTGAATTAAAAGGCATCACCAAGGTCTACCCCACCGGCAGCGAGCCGGTCACCGCTTTGCGGGGGATCGACCTGACGTTCCGCGACAGTGAGTTCGTGTCGGTGCTGGGCCCCTCGGGGTGCGGCAAAACGACCATGCTCAACATTCTCGGCGGGCTGGACGGCTACACCGAGGGCGACCTCATCATCAACGGCGTGTCCACCAAGCAGTATAAAGCCCGCGACTGGGACGCTTATCGTAACCACTCGGTCGGCTTCGTGTTCCAAAGCTACAATCTCATCCCCCACCAGAGCGTGCTTCACAACGTCGAGCTTGCGCTGACCCTCTCCGGTGTGAGCAAGCGGGAGCGCCGCCGGCGGGCCAGGGCCGCGCTGGAGCGGGTGGGGCTGGGTGACCAGCTCCGCAAAAAGCCCGGTCAGCTCTCGGGCGGGCAGATGCAGCGGGTCGCCATCGCCCGCGCCATCGTCAACGACCCCGACATCATCCTCGCCGACGAGCCGACGGGCGCACTGGACACCGAGACCAGCGTACAGGTCATGGAGATCCTCAAGGAGATCGCCGACGACCGCCTGGTGGTCATGGTCACCCACAACCCCGATCTGGCCGAGCAGTACTCCACCCGCATCGTAAGGATGCTGGACGGCCGGATCACCGACGACTCGGCGCCCCTGAGCGAGGAGGAGACCGCCGCTTCCGCCCCCGCAGAGCAAGCGACCAAGCGCCGCAAGGGGCGGAAAAAGAAGCCCTCGATGTCCTTTGCGACCTCCTTCGGGCTGTCGCTGAAAAACCTCTTCACCAAGAAGGGGCGCACCATCCTGACCTCCTTCGCCGGTTCCATCGGCATCATCGGCATCGCGCTGATCTACGCGGTCAGTCAGGGCACCAACGACTACATCGACGCGGTGCAGGAGCAGACGCTGATCTCCTACCCGCTGACCATCGAATCCAAGCCCATCGACCTGTTCACCCTGCTGGCCGCCTTTGCCGACCGGGAGGAGAACGAGGAGGAGCACGGAGAGGACGCCGTCTATCAGAAGGCCATGCTCTACAACCTGATGAACGACTTTGCCTCCCTGGAGGACAAGACCAACGACCTGCGCTCCTTCAAGGCCTTTCTGGAGGAGAGGAAGGCCGACCCCGAAAGCAAGCTGGGCGCGGCGCTGACGGGCGTCAAATATTCCTACGCGCCCGAGCTGCTCATCTACACCGAGGGGGTGGACGGCGTCATCCGCCGTTCCGACACCACCGAGCTGATGCGGGAGCTGATGAGCGAATACATGGGGGTGGATCTGACCGCCTCCGTCGAGCAGTCGCGCACCGGCTTCGGCACCGGCTCCTCCCTGATGACCTCCTCCGCCTCGCTGTGGCGGGAGCTGCTGTCGGACAACGACGGCGAGCCCGTCAACGAGGTGACCAAAAAGCAGTACCGCCTGCTCTACGGAAGTTGGCCGGAAAAATACGACGAGGTCGTCCTCTTCGTGGATAAGAACAACCAGCTCAACGACCTGACCCTCTACGCCCTCGGACTCAAGAGCAAGGAGGAAATGAGCGCCCTGATGAAGGCCTCCGCCAACAAGGAGGTCGTGAAATACGAGGACGAAAAGTGGTCCTACGAGGAGGTATGCGGGATGGAGCTGCGCACCATCCTGCCGGCCGACTGCTACAACTACGACGAAAAGACCGGCACCTACACCGATCTGCGGGAGACGGACGCCGGGATGAAGTATCTCTACGACAACGGGCTGACGCTCAAAATCGTGGGCATCGTCAAGCCGGACGAGACCGCCGTGTCCGACAACCAGGTCGGCGGCGTCGGCTACACGAGCGCGCTGACCGCCTACCTGGCCGAGCACACCGAGGACGCCGGGCCTGTGAAAGCGCAAAAGGCCGACCCCGACGCGGATATTTTCACCGGGCTTCCCTTCAAGGGCGACGGGAAGATGACCGACGCCGACAAGGCCGCCTTCTTCCGCGAGCACGCCGCCTCGCTCGACGAGGCGGGCAAGGCCGCCCTCTACGTCAGGGTGCTGAGCGTGCCCGACGAGGAGGAGGTCGAAGCGTATGTCGAGCAGATGATGGCCGCCGTCGACCGGGACAGGATGGAGCAGCAGATGCTTCAGGCCATCAGCGAGCAGACGGGCATGGCCGCCGAAAACGTGAAGGACTATCTGTCCTCCATGAGCGACGAGCAGATGAGCCAGCTGTTCGCCGACAGCGTAAGGCAGGCCTACCGCCGGCAATACGCCACAGGGGTGACGTCGCGCATCGGGATGCTCTCCCCCGCCCAGATGGCCGCCGCCCTCGACGAGGCGGCAGCGGGCTACACGGACGAGGAGGGCGCGGCGCTCTACGACGAAGTGCTGACCTTCTCGGACAGCGATTACGAAAGCAACCTGAACAAGCTGGGGGTCATTGATCTCGACGCGCCCTCGGCCATCCGGCTCTACGCCTCCACCTTTGAGAACAAGGACGTCATCGTGGAAGCCATCGCCGACTACAACGACGGCGTGGAGGAGCTGAAAAAGATCGAATACACCGATTACGTCGGGCTGATTATGTCCTCCGTGACCACCATCATCAACGCCATCGCCTACGTGCTGATCGCCTTTGTGGCGGTGTCGCTGATCGTGTCCTCCATCATGATCGGGGTCATCACCCTCATCTCGGTACAGGAGCGCACCAAGGAGATCGGCATCCTGCGCGCCATCGGCGCCTCCAAGCGGAACGTGTCCAATATGTTCAACGCCGAGACCCTCATCATCGGGTTCACCTCCGGCCTGCTCGGCGTCGCGATCACCTACCTGCTGTGCATTCCCATCAACGCCATCCTCCACGACCTGACGGGCATACAGAACCTCAGCGCCCACCTGCCCGTCCCGGCGGCGGCCGCGCTGGTGCTCGTGAGCATGCTGCTGACGCTGATCGCGGGGATCATCCCCTCCCGCAGTGCTGCGAAAAAGGACCCCGTCGTCGCCCTGCGCACCGAATAAACGCCAACAAAAAAGACCCGACGGCTGTCGGGTCTTTTTTGTTGGCGAGCTTACTGCACGCTCTTGCCGCCGTCCACGTAAAGGGACTGGCCGGTGATGTAACGGCCCTCCTCGGAGCAAAGGAGGCGGACCAGCCCCACGCAGTCTTCGGGCAAACCGTAGAAGCCGACGGGAATGGAGTCCATGACCTTTTTGGCGTAGGCCTCGTCGGAAAGGGCCTCAACGTTGCGGTCGGTGGCGATGACGCCCGGCGCGACGTTGTTGACGGTGACGCCGTCCTTGGCCAGTTGAAGGGAGAGGGACTGCACCATGTTGGTCTGAGCCGCCTTGGAGGCCGAGTAAACCAGCATATCGGGATGGGGCTTGCGCTCCTGCACCGAGCCGATGGTGACGATGCGGCCCCATTTCTGCGCCCGCATGTGGTCGACGGCTGCCTGGATGAGAAGCATGGAAGAGACGAAGTTACAGTTGAGCTGCTGCTCGGCGTCCTCGACGGTGATGGTCTGCCAGGGCTTTTTGATCTGCAGAGAGGCGTTGAGGACAAGGACGTCCACCTCGCCCATTTCGCGGGCGAGCCGCGCGGTCTGCGAGAGATCGCACAGGTCGGCCTGCAGCACGCTCGCCTTCCCTCCGTCGGCGAGGATCGCGTCCCTCGTCGCTTCGGCGGCGTCGCGGCGGCCGGCACAATGGACGAGCACTTCAAACCCGTCCCCGGCCAGCCCGAGAGCGACGGCACGGCCGATCCCGCGGGAGGAACCGGTGACTAAAGCGCGTTTCATGCGTTTTCGCTTCCTTTCGTAAGGGTGGCTGCGTTATCCTGCCCGGTGTGCAGGCCAAAGGGAAGAGTCTCCCCGTCGACAGCGGCCTCGTAGTCGCCGTAAAAGCCGCGGAAACGGACGACGCCGTTCTCGTCGGCGGTGAGGGTCAGGTCGGTATGCCATTCCTTATGGAAGAGGTCGTGGAGCGCCCGGGCGGACAGCTTGGGCGTCATATCGTTATGGAAGAGGCCGCCGCACACGTTGTTCTCATTCCAGGTCCATTTCTGCTGATCTTCCACAAAGGCAGTCCCGTCGGCGGTGTTCCAGTAGACGACGGTGTTGACCAGCGGATGAGAGAACCAGACCGAATACCACAGCCGGAGCATATCCGCCTGAAGCTGCTCGGCCTCCTCCCCTTCCCCGAAGGTGGGGACAGTGACCTCGGTGATCTCCAGCGGGAGGCCAAAGGCAGCGTAAACATCCAGGCCGGCGAAGTACATCCCGGGATCGTTAAGCCGGACGTTGCCCGAATTGCGGACGCTCGCCTCGTACTTCTCGGGCGTGTCGGCGGTCGCACCGACAAAAAGATGGTTCTGTAACCCGATCTTGTCGATGCGATAGCCACGAGCGAGCAAATTCTGGATCACAACGTAATAGGCGTCGAAATAGCCCTTGCTCGCGGCGTCGGGCAACGGATTGCCCTCGTTGATGACCAGCGTTTCACCGGGGAAATACCGATCAGCCAACTCAAACGCGCGCTCGACGAAGCCCTTTTCAAAGGTGACGGAGGAGCAGGTCGAGCGCCACGAGTCAGCCCAGCGCATCTCGTTGATGACCTCAAACTCCATCAACTTCCCGGCGTACCGCTCGGCGATCTCCGCAAAGCGCTTCTCGTAAAGCGCCCAGGTCTCCTCGCGGGGGAGACCGCGGATCCAGGCGGGGTTGAACTTCTCATAGCAGAGGCAGTGCAGCTTGGCTTCGATGCCGCTCTCCTTGCAGTAGTCGACGCAGAGGTCGGGGGCGGGACGGCGGTAGATCTTGGGGCTGTCGGCGGCATAGCGCGGCTTGCCCCGCTCGGGCTCCAGACTGTTCCAGTAGAAGGGCACGGTGGCGAGGTTGAAGTATTCCTTGAAGGCGCGGCGGTACTCGGCGTTGCGCGCCTCGTCGGGAAACTCGTCGAGCAGAAAAATGTTGGCGCCGTACTTGAAATCGTGGGTCTTCTGGGTGACGCGCACGGTCTTTCCGGCCAGGGGCTTGCCGTCGACGTCGGTCAGGCGCAGGCGGCAGTCGCCCTTGCGGTTCTGCTCGATGCCCGAGGCAATGCGGGCGTCAAATTCGTCCTTGCGGGCGAGATAGGCCTTCATATACAGATCGCGGTACTCCTGAATGACAGACATGATCGTTCCCCCTTACAAAGCGGTCTGGGTATCGTCGGGATCGCCGTTGCGGGCCAGGTCGTACTCCTTGGACCAGTCGAGGTCGCGGTACTCCTCCCCGCGGGGGTCGGTGCGGATCCACTCGACGAGCATATCGAGCATTTCCTCCGACCAGGTGTTCTTGTCGATCTGGGCGGTGGTGAACTTGCCCTGGCCGATCATCTCGAAGCCGAAGTCGTCCTTGACGTGGGTCTTGGCGGCGCCTTCGACCACGTCGGCAACCAGGTGGGCGGGGATAAACAGCACGCCGCCGCCCGCGCCGAAGACCACGTCGCCGGGCAGGCAGACCGCACCACCGAAGTTGGTGACGTCGTTATAGCTCTTCATGACGAACTCGCGGATGGGGGTGGGATCGATCCCGCGGTAGTAGACCTGCACGTCGGGGACCTTCTTCATCTGCTCGACGTCGCGGATACCGCCCCAGATGACGGCGCCGCCGGTCTTGGTGTGCTTCTGCAGGGCAGTCGTCAGGTTGCCGCCAAGGAAGGTGCCCTTGTAGATCTTGTTGTACATATCGCAGACCACGACGTCCCGCTCATAAAGATTGTCGATGACCCACTGATTGTAGTTGCCCTGGCGACCGTCCTCGGCGCCCCGGCGGAACATCTCCGCGTGGAGGTCGGGACGGGTGGGGCAATACGCGCAGGTGACGGCGCGACCGATCAGCTTGCGGCCGTCGTCGTGAAGAGGAGTCAGCGGAGCGAGGCCGCCGCCGACAAACTGGTGCTCGTAGCCGAGCAGGAAAATGGGCTTCCAGACCTCCTCGAGGGTCATGCCGTAGAGGGCGTCGAGATGCTTGTCCGGCACCTTGGGACGGCCGTCGGGCAGACGTTCCCCCTTCCACTCCCGGGTCAATGCAAGGATGCTGTCTCTGTCATTAAAATGCATAATCGGTCTCCTCTCTTCCGGCACACACGGATGACATCAGCTCCAGATGCGGTCGTTGGAAAACTCGCTGTTCCATTGCTCGGTCGCCTCAAACCAGCCGGGGATATCGGGATTGATGTGGGCCTTGAGAACTTCTTCGTTAAGGCCGTCGAAGCCGAGACCGGGCTTCTCAGGCACGGTGATGAACCCGTTCTCGAAGAGGGGGTTGGGCACCCCGGTGACCATATCGCCCCACCAGGGCACGTCGACCGAGTGGAACTCCAGCGCAAGAACGTTGTGCAGCGCCGCGGCAGCGTGAACGGCGGCCAGACAGGCGACGGGGCTCTCGGCCATGTGGATGGCGACCGCGACGCCCAGCTCGTCGGCCATGTCGCCGATCTTCTTGAGCTCCAACGCGCCGCCGCAGGTAAGGATGTCGGGGTGGATGACCGACACGCCGCCGGCCTTCATGAGGGTCTCAAAGCCCTCCTTGAGGTAGATGTCCTCGCCGGTACAGACGGGAACGGTGGTGCTGTTGCGAAGGCGGACGTACTGGTCGGTGTACATCCAGGGGATCATGTCCTCGATCCAGGCGAGGTTGTAGGGCTCCATGCGGCGGGCGAAGCGGATGCAGTCCTCCACACAGATGTGACCGAAGTGGTCAATGGCGAGCGGAACGTCGTAGCCGATGACGTCGCGCACCTCTTTGACGTAATTCTCAAGGAAATCCAGCCCCTTCTCCGTCAAATGGATGCCGGTGAAGGGATGGGCGGTGGTGACGATGTCGTAGCTCTTCTGGCGGCGCACCATGTCAGCGGTGACGGAGCCGCCCTGGACGTTGAGGATATGGGAGGCGTTCTGCTTCATCTCCTCGATAAAGCCGAGAGGGGCGGTCAGGGTGCCCGGCTCGTCAATAAGCAGGCCGATGCCCAGATCCATTTTGAGGAAGGTGAAGCCCATTTCCATGCGCTTCTTGAGGGCCAGACCCATATCGTGACCGGTGTGCTTGCCGTCGACGTCGGTGTCGCAATAGACGCGCACCTTGTCCCGGAATTTGCCGCCCAGAAGCTGATAGAGCGGCACACCGTACGCCTTGCCGGCGAGGTCCCACAGCGCGATCTCCACGCCGCAGACACCGCCGGCCTGGCGGGAGGGGCCGCCGAACTGCTTGATCTTGCGGAAGAGACGGTCGACGTTGCAGGGATTCTCGCCGAGCAGGCGGCTCTTAAGCATCAAAGCGTAGGTCTTGGAGGAAGCGTCGCGCACCTCGCCGTAGCCGGAGATGCCCTGGTTGGTGTCAATGCGCAGGATGGTGCAGCGCTTGGGGGCACCGTCGATGTCGATAACGCGCAGGTCGGTGATCTTCAGATCGGAAGGGCTGGAGGAAGTGGAAAAGCTCACGATGAACACTCCTTTTCTGATTTCTGCCGTCATTGTAACACCGCTCCCCCGTTCTGTAAACCGAAAAAACGGCAGAATAACCTTGACAAAACGAAACCAATCGCGCATACTGACAAGGGAGGGAAAGCACATGATCTTCACACAGCAGAAACTGGTGTTCCGCATCATCGAGACCTACCATCTTCAGCAGAAAAACGTGCGATTTGACGAGCGCGGGCGGCATTACGCATCCCTGTCCTTCCGGTTCCGGTCGGACGCTTTCATTCATTCAAAAAACGAAAGCATCCGTATGTCTGACAACACGGTATCCTTCTTTCCGCCCGACGTCGACTACCGCCGGGAAGCGGGACAGGATCACCTGATCGCCATCGACCTCGACGTGGATAACTACGACGGCGAGAGGGTCGAGCGTTTCGTAACCAGCCGGCCCGAGGAGATCGGACGACTCTTTTACGAGATTCACAAAATGTGGTCGTCGGGGCGGATGGATCGCTTTTACCGCGCCAGTGCTCTGCTGTACGCTCTCTTCGCTGAACTGTACGGGGAGTGCGCGGAGCAGGACGACGGGATGCCGGCCATATTGCGCCGGGCCATCGAATATTTGGAGGGGCACCTGGACGACCCCGAGCTGTCCGTCACCGAGGCGGCCCGCCACGTCGGGGTCAGCGAGGTATATCTGCGCCGCCTCTTCCGCGAACACCGGCAGACCTCGCCCAAGCGGTACCTGACCGACGCACGCATCCGAAAAGCCAAGTCGCTGCTTTCCAGCGGATTCTACTCGGTGGGACAGACGGCGCTCAAGTGCGGATTCCGTGACGAGAAATACTTTTCCACCTGCTTTCGCAGGCAGGTCGGCCTCTCCCCATCCCGCTACGTCTATTCCCGTTAGCCCTCCGGTTTGGGATCGCAAAATCCGCGGTAAGAACAAAAGGACGCCCCGCACGCAAGCAATTGCGTGCGGGGCGTCTCGGATCGGTACGTCAGGCGTCGCGCTGCTTCTTCTGAGCGAAGAGCCAGGCCCACATCTCGTCGTCGGCGAAGGCGGGCTCCCAGGCGCCGTGACCAACGTCGGGGTAAAGGGTCAGCTTGGCGCTGCCGCCCAGCCGGTTGATGGCGTTGACCATTTTGACGCTTTCCTCGGGCAGGACACAGCCGTCCTTTTCCCCGTGGAAGGCCCAGATGGAGATGTCCTTGAGCCGGTGCGCCTCCCAGTACATCCCGCCGCCGCACACGGGCACGGCCGCGGCGAACCACTCGGGGTGGGAAATGCAAAGCTGCCAGGTGGTGTAGCCGCCCATGCTGGCGCCGGTCAGGTAAACGCGGTCGGGATCCACGTCGTCCCGTGCGATGGCGGATTCGATAAACTCGCACAGCACGGTGTAGAGATCGAACCAGGTCTCGGCGTGGCACTGGGGCGCAAGAAGAACGGCGGGGATGACGCGGCCCTTGTCCAGCTCGCCCAGCAGCCAGTTCATAGCCTTCATCTTCTCA
>CAMHOI010000025.1 GCA_946186725.1 uncultured Clostridia bacterium | reverse complement strand
ATCGGGGCAGATGAAAGGATGGCCGATCATGCCCGCCGTCAGAGCGCAGGGGATGAGGTCGTCGATGCCGCCGTCTGTCCACTTGGGGGCGCGGTCGTGCAGGCGCTGAATGACGTTGCGCCCGCCGCCGCAATAGGTGTCCTTGTACTCGTGGAAGGCGTAGCGGCGCCCAAACTCGTTCCAGGCGCGGTTGAGCTCGGCAAAGGTCTTGTCGGTGGCGAACTCACCGTTGACCACCGAACGGCTCATGAAGTTGCTGGGCGTGCCGCCGTCGAACTTGAAGCCGTCCACGCCGTAGTCCTTCATCAGGTGCTGGAGCTGATCGTCCATGAATTTGACGTCGTAGGGGTTGGTCATGTCGAGCAGGGCGGAATAGCCGTTCCACCAGGGGATGAGAGCGACCTTGCCCTCCTTGTTGCGCATGAAGGTGTGATCCGCGACGTCCTGCGGCGTGCCGGCCTGGGTGGAGATGGTGCGGACGTAGGCGGGGCCGTTGGGCACCACGTAGGGCACCACCCACAGCATGACCGTGTAGCCGAGCCCGTGCAGCTCGTCGATCATGCCCTTGGGGTCGGGGAAGCGGGCAAAGTCGAATTCCCAGAAGCCGTAGGCGGTGGGCTGGTGCCACCCCTCGTCGATGATGAAAACGCCCGGCTCATAGCCGCGGTCGATCCACTCGTGGGCGTAGGCCAGCACCTTCTCCTGGGTGGGGTAGTAGGTCATCTCCATCCAGGTGTTGTACTGCGCGCCGCGGAAGAAGGCCTCGGGCAGCTCGGCGCCGTCGCAGGGGAAATGGGCGGCCTGGGCTGCGCGGTAGGCGTCCCGCAGACAGCTTCCCGCCTCCACCAGGTCGACCTTCCCGCCCTCGATGAGGAACTCGCCGTTTGTCACGTCCACCTTGAAGGGCTCGTCGCTCCAGATGTAGCGGCCCAGGGTGGATACGAAGAAGGTGGCCGTCTGGTTGTGCCCGCTCATGCGGAAGTCCTGATGATACTCCGACTTGGCCGACAGGGGGCAGTATTTGGTGATGGTGGTGCCGCCCCACCAGTATTCGTCGTCACGGATGGGAAAACGGTAGGTCATTGTTTCACGCTCCTAACCTCATAGGTTTTCTTATTATAGCAGATTCGCCGCGCGGTGTAAAGCACAAAAGAACGTTCTTTTGCATACTTTGGAAGGCGGGCACGTCCCGCCATCAAACGAAAGGAGACGACTCCATGGCCTGCAACCAAACCAATTTCCCGGTCACGGATGAGACCCAGCGCCCCTTCGGCTGCGGGGGACGGCCCTATCCGCCCATCCCGCCCTATATTCCCGTGCCCGGTCCCGTCGGCCCTCAAGGTCCGCAGGGCCCCGAAGGCCCCGCCGGTCCCCAGGGTGAGACGGGTCCCGCCGGCCCTCAGGGTGCGACCGGCCCCGCCGGCCCCCAGGGTGCGACCGGCCCCGCCGGCCCTCAGGGTGAGACCGGCCCCGCCGGCCCTCAGGGTGCAACCGGCCCCGCCGGCCCTCAGGGTGCGACCGGCCCCGCCGGCCCTCAGGGCCCTGAAGGTCCGGCCGGAGAGGCGGGCGCCTCGGTGACCGCTCTCGAGCTGACGACGGAGGGCGGCGCCGTCACGGGCGGCACCGTCACCCTCTCGGACGGCACCGAGATCCCCATTACCGTGACGCCTCAGCCCGAATAAAGAAACGAACCTCCGCTCCTCATCGGGCGGAGGTTCGCTGCGTCAAGCTATTTCGTCCTTCGGTCCGCGATCAGGTCGGCCGCGGTCAGCGCCAGGCAGGCCAGCCGGATGGCCATGCCGGGCAGGGCGGCCTCCCATCCGAAGACGGTGTTGACCGCCAGGGGCAGCAGCCCCGCGAGAAGATCCACCGTCCAGAGCGCGACGATGGCGACCCGGGTCAGGCGCGCCGTCTTCCCGCCGCACTTGAGCGGCTTGACAAGGAAGAGCCCGACGATCAGCGCCAGCAGGGCGGGCGCCAGGCAAACGACGGCCTCGTGCGCCGTCAGCCGATACGCCAGCGACAACGCCAGCGCCTCGGCGCGGGGCATGGCGCAGACGCCGACCCCGAACAGCCATCCGAAAAAACCGCCGCCCCGGGTCGCGTCAAGGAGCTGCACCGCGCAGCCCACCACGTAGAGCAGGGGCAAAAGGGCGCACAACTGCCAGATATACAGAGCGAGCGTGCCGCCCGTCAGGCCTTTGTTCTCCGATCCGAACTTCATGGCGCCGCCTCCTCCATGGTGCGATCGATCCATCGCGTCTCAAAGTCGTCGCCGTATGCGTTTTCGTCCCATACGCGGCGGAGCACCCTGCCCGTTCCGGGGTCGAGGAAGAGGACCGCCGTCCCCTGCCGCTCCCGGACGAAAGCGCCCTCGCTCATGCGATACAGGCGGCACAGCGGGTTCTCCTCGGGCCGGTCGACGGGCAGAAAAGCGCCCTCCATGCAGACCAGCTCGCCCGAGGCGCACCTTCCGCGCAGCAGCGCATCGTTGAGCACGGTGGTCTTCTCATAGGTGCCCAGGTCGATCCTGACCAGCTTGCACATGGTGATCCCCAGATCGGTGACGGTGTACTCGTTGACGTAAAGAGCGTCGCCCTCCAGGGCCATGCCCCAGTCGTGGCCGAAGGTGCCCTCGACCTTGAGCACGGCGGTGTTGCGGCTGCCCTCGCACAGGCCGCTTGGCTCGAGCGTGGTGTAGCGGATGCCCAGCTTCGTCCCCTCGATGGGGTAGTACTCGCCCACCACGCGGCGGTCGGCCTTGTCGACCATGACGAGGGAAAAGAAGAGCAACAGCGCGGCGAAGACAATGGCGACCAGCATGACGCCGTTGACGGAAAATCTGGCTTTTCCCACGACCCTACCTCCTTGTCGTTGTTCTCCATTCAGTATACCATATCCCGCGCCGAATGACAAGCGGGGTTGAAAACGGCCGCGCACCGTGGTATACTGTGGTAGACAAGGAGGCGTTTCGCCATGAAGAAAACCTGGAAAGCGTATCTGCCCCTGGGCCTTCTCATCCTCTTTGAGCTGGCCGTCGGCATACTGCTCTTTATTCAGCCCGAAGAATTTACCCGCGCCGTCGTCATCGGCTTCGGCGTTCTGCTGCTGGCGGCGTCCGCCGTCTCCTTTGTGCGCTATTTCAGTGACCGCCGCGCCATGGGAGAGGGCAGCGTGCTGACCCTTTTTTTGGCCGTTTTTACTCTGGCGCTCGGGGGCGCGTGCGCCTTTCTGCCCGGCTGGGTGCTGGGCCTGTTTGCCCTGGCGGCCGCCGTTTACGGCGTCATCCTGGTGGTGGCGGGCCTGTTCAAGCTCGCCGCCTACATCGACCGCAGACAGGCGGGCTGGCATCCGTCCGTGCTGTCACTGATCGGCGCCGTCCTTTCGGTGGCGCTCGGCCTGCTGATCCTCATCAACCCTTTCACCGCGCGGGACGTGGTCTGGCAGGTGGCGGGCGTTTCCCTGATCGTGGAGGCGGTGTTCGACACCGTCGGTCTGGTCGGCTCTTTGGTCGGCAAGCAATGACTTTTGGACAAAGGAAAAGAGCGGTTTCGCAATGCGAAACCGCTCTTTTCAGTTGACGTCCTTCTTTCCGGCGCGGAACTGGGAAGGGGAGACCCCCTCCATTTTCTTGAACAGCCGGGAGAAGTAATTGTAATCGAAGTAGCCGCAGGCCCGCCCGACCTCGCTGACCGACAGGTCGGAGAAGAGGAGAAGCTGCCGCGCCTGCTGGATGCGGTAACTGGTCAGGTAGCGGTACGGGGGCATGCCGGTGGTCTTCTTGAACAACTGGATGAAATAGGACTTGGTCAGCCCGCACTGCGCCGCCCAGGCGTCCAGATCGAAGGCTTCGGCGGGGCATGTGTGGATGCGGCCGATGATGTCGTTGAGGATCTTGATGTGGTGGGGAGCGTGATCATCGGAGTCGGGCCTGCTCTGCTGCAGGCCGAGCAAGCCCAGCACCGCCATGAGCAGCCCTTCGCAATAGAGGGTGTCCTCCTGCCCGAAAGCGTCAAAGTTCTCCACCATCTTCAACAGGAGCATCTCCAGCTCGTTCTCGTGGGAGGCGCGGATGATGAAAGCGTGCTCCAGTCCGGCCCGTTTGAGGATTTCCTCCACGCCCGTGCCGGTGAAATGAACGAAGATCTGACTGCCGTTGTCCTCGTTGCTGAAGCGGTAGTCCTGGGGCTGTCCGGGCCTGTAGAGCACCAGATTGCCCTTCTCGACCACCTGGGTGCGGTCGCCGGGCAAGGTCAGAAGGCAGTGGCCGGAGTAGACGTAGAGAAACAGATAGTCCCGCCGGCCGTTGGGCCGTATGGTGATGGAGGGGAAGACGGAGTAGCCCAGCTTGCCGCAGGTGTTGATGTGCAGGTATTTATCGGACACCTGATCGGAGAAATGGCCGAAGGAAGTGAAAGACACGTGATCGCTCATAACGGTCCCCCTTTTCTCGTGCAGGATAGTATTCCCCCTATATGGTAGGACAAAAACAAAAAAATGTCAAGAAAAAATTACTTTTTCCGAAAGTGCGGAAAACATTGGTTTTACAGGTATTTTATTGAACGACAGAGCGTTGACAACTTGGACATTGTTGTGGTATAATGACCAACAAAGTATCGGTTTTGTGCGAATGTGCCGGCCGAAACAAAAGGGGGATCATCATGCGACAAAACATGCTGTTCAACGACGGATGGCTGTTCCGCGAGGGAGAGATCGCGTTGCCCAAGCCGCGGATCAAGGGCCCGGTCTATACCCAGTCCAAAACGGCCCGCCGGCAGGTAGGCCCCGCGTCCGTCCGCTATTATGACGAGCCCGACCCCTACCTTAACTGCGGCCTCCAGCGGGACGACCGCTGGCAGAGGATCACCCTGCCCCACGACTACATGATCGCCAAGCCGATGCACGAAGAGGAGAATAACGCGCTGGGCTATTTTCATTATGAGAACGCCTGGTATCGCAAGCACTTCAAGCTGGAGGACGAGACCGGCGAGGGCAAGCGGGTGCTGCTCCGCTTCGACGGCATCTCCACCCGCTCGGAGATCTACGTCAACGGCTGTCTGATGGCCCGCAACTTTTCCGCTTTCAACACCTTTGAGGTAGACATCACCGACGTGGTGGTGTGGAACAACGAGGACAACGTTCTGGCCGTTTACGTCAACACCGACGAGTTTGAGGGCTGGTGGTACCAGGGTGGAGGCATCTACCGCGACGTCTGGCTGACCATCACCGATGAGGTTGCCATCGACCTGTGGGGCGTTTACGCCCCCGCCAGAAAGCTGGACGGCGACGTTTGGCAGATCGATCTGCAGACCACTGTGGTCAACGCCGGCTACGAGCCCGCAGAGGTCACCGCGCACAGCACCCTTCTGGCGCCCGACGGCACCGCCGTCGCCGAGGCCGAGGGGAGCGGCAGCGTCGCCCTGCGGGAGAAGGGCACCCTCGCTTACACCATGAAGGTGCGCGATCCCGCGCTGTGGGACTGCGAGCACCCCAACCTTTATACCGTGGATACCACCCTGTTCCGTCGGGGCGAGCCGGTCGACCGCGTGACCACCCGCGTGGGCTTCCGCACCATCGAGGCCGGCGCCGAGGGCCTCTTCCTCAACGGCAGGAAGACCGTGCTCAAGGGCGTGTGCGCCCATCAGGACTTCGGTCTGACGGGGCTGGCGGTGCCGGCCAACGTCGCCAAGTACAAAATGAAGCTCCTCAAGGAAATGGGAGCCAACGCCCTTCGCACCAGTCACTATATGCAGACCGCGTCCTATCTGGACGCCTGCGACGAGTTGGGCATTTTGGTCATGGACGAGACCCGCTGGTACGAGTCCACCGAGGAATCCTTCCGCCAGCTTGACGCGCTGGTTCTGCGGGACCGCAACCGCCCCAGCGTCATATTCTGGTCGACCGGCAACGAAGAGAGCGGCCACGTCACCGCCTCCGGCCGGCGCATCCATCGCGCCATGTGCGCCCGCATCCGTCAGTTGGACAACACCCGCCTGCTGACCACGGCGGTCAGCGTCTCGCCTGAGAAGTGCACCGTCTACGACGATTGCGACGTCATCGGCGTCAATTACAACCTCGGTCTCTACGACGGCATCCACGCCGCCTATCCCGACAAGGCCGTGTTCGCCTCCGAGTGCTGCGCCACAGGCACCACGCGGGATTGGCACCACCCCATCGACGCCAACGGCCGCACCCGCGACCGCGACTACGACACCAACTCCTGGTTCCGCTCCCGCGAGGCAAGCTGGCGTTTCCTGGCCGGCCGGCCCTACGTGATCGGCGGCTTCCAGTGGATCGCCTTCGAGCACCGCGGCGAGGCCGTTTGGCCGGCCGTTTGCTCGGCGTCGGGCGCCATCGACCTCTTCCTTCAGAAGAAAGGGGCCTTCTACCAGAATCAGTCCCATTGGTGCGAGGAGCCGATGGCTCATATTCTGCCCCATTGGAACTTCCGCGGACTGGAGGGTCAGTCCATTCCGGTCACGGTGTACACCAACTGTGACGAGGTCGAGCTCTTCCTCAACGGTGAGAGCTTGGGCCGCCGCGCCGTCGAGCGGTACGTTCCTGTCGACTGGACGGTGACCTATGTGCCGGGCACCCTGTCCGTCAAGGGCTTCGTCGGCGGTCGGGAGGCGGTCGCCGATACCCGCGTTACCACCGGCGCGCCGACCGCTCTGCGCCTGACGCCGGTCTTTGATTTTGCCAACGATGGCCGCGACCTTGCTCTCTTCGTCTGCGAGTGCCTGGACGCGGAAGGCCGCGTCGTGCCTGACGCCGAGCCCTTCGTCCGTTTTTCGGCCGCCTCACCCGCCCGCCTGATCGGCACCGGCTCGGACAACTGCGATCACACCCCCGTGCCCCTGCCCGAGCGTCAGATGTATATGGGCAAGATCCTCGTCGCCGTCCGGCCCGCCCCCGGACAGACCGAGATCGCCCTCTTCGCGCGCACCAGCGCCCTGGCCAGCGCCAACCTCACCCTCACCGCCGACGAAAACGGGGCGTTTCACGCATAAAGCAAACGGCCCCGCTCCGCCGAGCGGGGCCTCCCTTTCTCCGGTTGCATTTCCGCTTTTCCTATGTTATACTGGAATCACAGAATCCAACCAAGGAGGAAACGACATGAAGCAGACCTTTACCTTCAACGCCATCCCCGCTACCCTCGACGAGTTCAAGGCCCTCCACGAAGCGGCTCTTCAGTCTCCTTTTCAGACGGTGGCGCTGACGCTGCTGGCGCTCTGCCGCTACCGCGACGACAGGGATGCCGCCCTGGCCATGCTCGACTTTCTCAAGGGCCCGGAGGCCGTTTCTCCCTATGAGAAGCAGTTCCTGCGCGATCGTCTGGAGGGCAAGGAGTACAAGCCCTTCTCTTTCTTTGCGGGCGCCGCGGTGGAGAACGATTACACCCCCGCCGTCCCGCTGACCATCACCGTGGAGGACAACCCCTACTCCTATCCCGACGACAAGTACGCCACCCTCTACGTCCGCTCCGCCGGTGCCGACAGCGAGCGTCCCGTGAAGCTGCGCAAGAAGCCCTCCACCGGCGAATGGTTCCTCAACGAGATCCAGTGCCTCTCCGACATCCGCACCCCCAAATCCGCCGACCCTTGGGCGTAACGAAAGAGCAAAGGCCGCTGTCCGTACGGACAGCGGCCTTTTTTGTTTTTTGCGCGATTCAGCCGAACCGATTCTCCTCGCTTGGCACAGCGTCGTGGTAACGGCGCCGTCCTCATCTTTTCCAAATGCGCCAACGCTTTTCTCACACCGCGCACAGAATGTGCCGGTTGCGCAGCGTCGGGTCGGCGATGGCGTCGTTGACGCGCCGGGCGGCGCGCTCGAGCGGCTCCCGCTCGACCGGCAGGCCCTCTTCACGCAGAGCGTTCAGCAGGGCGTCGGTCACCTCGTCCATGCGCGCCCGCGTTTCTTCAGCGTCGCCGCCGGAAAGCAGCGCCTCCATCGCCCCCGCAAGCCCGGACAGCCGGGGCGTCTCGCGCAGGGCGCGGAACTGCCATTTGTAGTAGGGGAGATAACGCCGCTCAGCCAGAAAGGCGGCGTGCATGGCCGAGGCGACGTACTCGACGACCGCCAGCCGGGCGGCGCCCGTCTCTCCCCGTGCCAGACAGCGGGGGAAGTTGTACTCACCTGCCTGCGCCATCAGCAGCAGCCGCCCCGCCAGCTTTTTGCGCCGCACCTCCTCGGGCAGATAGGACAGTGCCGCCCGGATGCGGGTGAAGTCGCCCGCGTCGTCGCGGAAGACGGCGCCGTTGACCGCCTCGAGCAGGGCGTATTCGGGCAGCCGGAGCCAATCGTCGAGGGAGAGTCGCCCGTCGGGGCACCCCGTTTTTTGCTCAAAAAAGTCGCTCATGCGGATGACCCCGTGCCGGTTGCCGCCCACGGGACTGAGGGGCTGGCGGTGAAAGCCCTCGAACTCACCGGGCAGCTTGGCATACGCCCGCTCGAGCAGGAAGGCCGCGCGCCGGTCGACGACTTCCTCCCCGGGCAGAAAGAGGCAGAACCCCGGTTCAAAATCGTGGTCGCGGGAGATCTCGTCGTCGTAGCCGAGGCATTCCGATCCGCTCCCCGCCAGCCCGACGGCGATCACGCCCTCCAGGGCGGGGAACTGCTCGTGCAGCAGGGGCGCGCCATAGGCCTCGTAGTAGCGGCGGGCCAGCTCAATCCCGTTCATAGATCTCCTTCGCCCGCCTTTCCAGCTCTCTTTGCGTCATAAAGCGGCCGTGGTAGCCGAACCCCGCCGCGCATTTCTCATATACAAAGGCGGCGTACCCGTTCTGCGGGAGCGCGGGATCGAGCAGCAGGGCCTCCGCCTCGTCGAGCAGGGCGGCGACCTCCTCCTCGGCGGCCTCGGCGCCGAGTGCGGTCACGCGCGCGTCAGCGACGTTCAGCAGGGTGATGGCGCGCTCAAATCCGCCGTTTTCGGCTTTTTCCATGACGGCGAGCGCCTTGCGGTAGGCGGCGTCCGCCTCTCCGAAACGGCCCAGATCGACCAGCGCCAGCCCCATGTTGTTGTACAGCCCGCCCAGCCGCGGATCGCCCGGCTCCAGGGCGGCAAGGTAGACCTTCTCCGCCTGCTCAAAGAGCGCGATCGCCCGCTCCGGCCGACCGAAGGCCTTGCACACGGTCGCCGCGTTGACCAGCGCCGTTCCGCCGGCGGCCTCCTCTCCGATACCCAACCGCTCGGCAAGCGACAGCGCCCGCTCGGCGAAGGCGAGCGCGTCCTCGCCCTTGCCCACCTTGCGGCAAAGGCCCATCAGCTCGTTGGCCATCTGAAATTCGCCCCGCTCGTCCCCGCCGAGCACCGCCTCCCGCAGCCAGTAGCGCAGATGCCGCTCGGCGGCGTCGTAATCGTTGCGGGAGAGATGCTCGTCCAGCTTGTCCAGCACCCGCCCGGTCGGGATGCGCCGGACCTCGGGGCCGGTGAACTGCTCGGTGCAGAAGGGGCAGACGGGATCGGTATAATCCTCGGGACGCAGAGCGTCGGATTCGTGCGACATGATACACCTCCGGATCGTACTACCTATTATTATACACGTTTCCCGCTTTGACGCAAGGGTTTTCTCTTGCACACCTTGTGGCGCTGTGTTATAATGACAACAACATCTTGTGTAGGACGTGGTTTTTTATGCGCTTTTACGGCTTGCAAAAAATGACCCTGCTCGATTTCCCCGGCAGGGTGGCCTGCACCCTCTTCACGGGCGGGTGCAACTTCCGCTGCCCCTTCTGCCACAACGCCTCCCTCGTCACCGAATGGGACGCGGCGGGCGACTCTCTGAGCGAGGAGGAGATCCTCTCCTTCCTCGAGGGGCGGAGGGGACTGCTCGACGGGGTGGCCGTCACGGGGGGCGAGCCGCTGCTCAACCCCGATCTGCCTGCCTTTCTGGAGCGGGTGCGCGCCCTCGGCTTCGCCGTCAAGCTGGACACCAACGGCTCCTTTCCCGACCGGCTGGAGGAGATCCTGAAAAAAGGCCTGGCCGATTACGTTGCCGTCGATCTCAAGAACCGGCCCGAGAAGATCGCCCGAACAGTGGGGCTTGCCTCCTTCGATTTCGCCGCCTTCGAGCGCACCATGACCCTGCTGCGGGAGAGCGGCGTCGATTACGAGTACCGCACCACCGTGGTGAAAGAGTATCACACCGTGGAGGATATCGCCGCCGCCGCCCGGTGGATCGCCGGCGCCCCCCGCTACTATCTGCAGGCCTTCGTGGACAGCGGCGCCCTGATCGGGGAGGGGCTCCACCCCGTCGACAAGGCCGAAATGGAGCGTATGCGCGCCGCCGCGGCGCCCTTCGTCGGCCTTTGCGAGGTGCGCGGCGCGTGATCGACATCGTTAAGAAATAAACACAAAATGTTGTGGATGTTATCTTGACAAGGCACTATATACCTGATATAATGTGTCTTGCAGTCAAATTTTAGGAGGAGTTCTATATGTACAGCGTGCTCAAACGCGACGGCAAGATCGTCGAATTCGATCTTTCCAAGATCCGCAACGCCATCTCC
>CAMHOI010000024.1 GCA_946186725.1 uncultured Clostridia bacterium | reverse complement strand
AGGATCGCCATCTGCTGACCGCCGCCCGCAGCCAGACCCAGCACCTTCTTACCGCGGCAGTCGCCGTACCAGGAGAAGGGCACCCTGCGAAGCGGCGTGAGGGTCATGATCTCCTCTCCGGCGGCTGCACGAAGATAGTCCTCGTGTGAGATCGGCTCCATCCACGGAAGGTCGTATTTATTCTTCCACGAGCCGATGATCGCGGCGGTGTATTTCATCTTAGAGACTGGCACGCAGGACGCGAACAACGTCATCCCGCGTCAGGGTGCGGTAGCCGCCGGTCATGGGCTCGACGGTATCGGCAATGTCTTCGATCATATCCGCGGTCACGCCAAGCTCGCCGATGGAGAGGGCAACGCCGATCTCCTTCATCCACGCCTCCATGGCGGCAAGACCGGCCTCGGCAAGCTCCCGATCGCTCTTTCCGTCGGGACGAACGTCCCAGACATTGACGGCGAAGCGGGCAAACTTCTTGAGCCCGAAGGGCATGATAAAGCGGTAATACGGCAGAGAAACGGCAGACAGGGTCATGCCGTGTGTGGCGTCGGTAAAACCGCCGACCGACTGGCCGAGCATGTGCACCATCCAGTCGGTGGATTTCCCCTTGGCAATCAGGGTGTTAAGCGCCCACGTTGCCGCCCACATGATATTGGAACGGGCCTCATAGTCCCCGGGGTCACGCACAGCTACGAGGGAGTCGCGCACGACGCCCTTCATCAGCGCCTCGGCGAGATCGTCGCTGACGTTCTCGTCCTCGCCCGAAAAATACTGTTCGCAGATGTGATTGAATATATCGTAGATCCCGGCGACCATCTGCCGCTTGGGCAGAGTCATGGTGAAGCGGGGATCGAGGACGGAAAACCGGGGCATGACATCAGAGCCGAAGACGTGGCCAATCTTCAGCTTCGCGGCGCGGTCGGTGATGACGGCGCCGCCGTTCATCTCGGAGCCGGTGCCCGCCATGGTCAGCACGCAGCCGACGGGCACGATCTCGCAGGTCGGCTCCTCAAAGCGCAGGTAATACTTCTCCCACGGATCCTCGTCGCAATGAACGGAGACGGAGACGGCCTTGGCGTAGTCACAGCAGGAGCCGCCGCCGACCGCGAGGAGCAGGTCGACCTGGTTCTCACGGGCGATCCGAACACCCTCACGCAGTTTTTCGGTGGTCGGATTGGGCATCACGCCGCCATCCTCGACGACGCGCTTGCCGTTGGCCTTCAGCGCGGCGATCACCTGATCGTAGACGCCGCTGCGTTTGATGGAGCCGCCGCCGTAGATCAGCTGAACGGTGGGGCCGTACTTGGGCAGCTCCTCGTTGAGATAGCGGAGCGCGCCCTCACCAAAATAGAGCTTGGTGGGATTATAGTAGGTGAATTGTCCGAGCATGATGTTTCCTCCTTATCACAATACGCTTTCCATAATGGTCTCTTTGGGCTTCATACCCATTTTCTCATAAAAGCGGCGGGCGGCGTCGTTGCCCTCCCACACGGCGAGGGTGACCGAGGAACAGCCGCGGCGCTTTGCCTCCTCCAGCACGAAGCGGTAGAGCGCCTCACCGATTCCCTGCCCGCGGCACGCCTCATCCACACAAAGATCGTCGATATAGAGCGTACGGCGAGGGACGAGATTGTCCTTGGGCGGCGTCTCGGATAACGCGCAGAAAGCGTAGCCGACCGGCTCGTTCCCTTCGTCAACGGCAACGAAAACGGGCGTATTGGGATCGCGCAGGATGCCGAGCAGCTCCTTGGGGCCGTACTTGGTGGTGCCGGATACAAAAATATCGGGGCGCAGACGGGCGTGGATCTCCAAAACCTGGGACAACAGGGCAAGAAGACGCGGCGCGTCCTCCGGCCGGGCGGGGCGAATGACCAAAGCGATCCCTCCTTCTCGGATGCGAAAAAACACTTGACGGCAGGTGCCGTCCTTGCTATAATACAGAATGCGTCTGCTGGTGTAGCTCAGTTGGTAGAGCAGCGCATTCGTAATGCGCAGGTCGTCGGTTCGAGTCCGACTACCAGCTCCAGCGCCCCGAAGGGATCTCCCCTTTCGGGGCGTTTTTTTAGAATTTTTTGGATTCCAGGGAGAGCTCCGTTTCGTCGATGGCGCGGCGGGCCTCATCGTCAAGGCTATATACAATATAATAATACAACGCGTCGATAAGCGCAAGCTGTGAAATGCGGGAGTTGAGGGCAAGGATGCTGTACTGCGTCTCGTCGGAGGCGGTGTTGAGCACGATGTCGCTTTGCTTGGTCACGGGCGAGCGGCCCTTGTTGGTGATGGAGATGGTGGTCGCGCCCTTTTCCCGGGCAATGCGCAGAGCATCCACGATGTCCTTGGACGAGCCGGAATGGGACACACCGATGGCGACGTCGCCCTGCCTCAGCTGGGAGGCGGAGATGGCCTGCATATGGTTATCGGAATAAGAAACAGCGAGAATCCCCGCACGCATAAACTTGTGCTGGGCGTCCAGCGCGACGGAGGCGGAATTGCCCAGACCGTAGATGGCAACCTTGCGGGCGGACAGGATGGCCTCGGCGGCCGCGGCGATCT
The DNA here is from genome assembly GCA_946186725.1 of uncultured Clostridia bacterium. Lineage (GTDB taxonomy): Bacteria > Bacillota > Clostridia > Oscillospirales > Acutalibacteraceae > RGIG2206. The sequence goes on along the minus strand of CAMHOI010000024.1, from coordinate 8,002 downwards.
GCTCGCGCCGCAGGATCTTCTTGGTCATCTCCAAACTGAGGTAGATGCCGTCGCAAACCTTCTCAAACACCTCGTAGGGCGTGTCCTCCGCGACGATAGTGTTGCTGATCTGGCGATGTCCCTCCTCCATGGCGAGGGAGATCTTCAGCCCCTGATAGCCGTCCAGCCCCAGGCGGCGCGCAAAACGGACAATGGTCGCCTCTCCGCAGTGACATTCGGCCGCCAACTCAGTGATGGACATGGTGAACAGCTTGGCGTGGTTATCCATGATCCAATCGGCGACGCGCTTTTCGGCACGACCCATGTCCTCATACGAGAGCTTGATCGACATCAGAACGTTCTTCAAGTTATCCGCCTCCAAAGTGGAGATTATTTTCATTTTCAATCATAATTTATCCCGATAAATTTGTCAAGTATTGAAAATTATTTTTGAAACCCTCTTGCAATTTGCGTAAAGGTATTATATACTGTAAGCGACTATGGGGACATTTGGGACGAAGGGCGTCCAGAATGCCCCAAATACGCAGGAAAGCGGGATCGTTATGTTGGATTACAAAGTTAAGATCGGCTTGATCCCCATGCGCCGCAATACCACGGACCGCCCTCGCGGTACCTTTCTGACCTGGTATTCTGCGGAGCAGAGGGGCAAAAGGTGCGTGGAGTACATTGAGAGTCACTTTGCCACCGATCACGTCAGCTTCGTCGACACCAAGGGCATCGGGATCGAGGACCTGATGTTCGACGACGCCTCCGCCGCCGCGGTCATCGAAAGGTTCCGTGAGGCCAAGGTGGACGCGATCATGTTCATCAACGCCAACTTCGGCAACGAGGAGGCCGCCTGCGACGTCGCCAAGGCGCTGGGCAAGCCGGTGCTTCTGTGGGCGCCGCTGGACGACGAGTACTACGTGGACGGCATGCGTCCGACCGACTCCCAGTGCGGGTTGTTCGGCGTTTCCCGCCAGATGCAGCGGTATCACGTTCCCTTCTCCCATATCCCCTGCTGCCGGATCGAGGAGCCGGAGTTCAAGGAGGGCTTCGAGTCCTTTGTGCGCGTGGCCTGCATGGTCAAGAATTTCTCCGGCATGCGAATCGGTCAGCTCGGCGCTCGCCCCGCCCCCTTCTATTCCGTTATCTGGAACGAGGGCGAGCTGATGGAGCGATTTGGCATCCGTATCATCCCCATCAACTTTGCGCTGGTGGAGCAGCGCATGAAGGCCGCTCTTGAGAAGAAGGATGAGATCGAAGAATTCATCCAATACTACAAGACCAATTATCAGATGGACGACCTGACGCCCAAGTATCTGGAGCGCATGGCCGCGCTGGCCATCCTGTACAGAGGCCTCTTTGAGGAGTTCAAGCTGGACGTGCTGTCCGCCGAATGCTGGACGGCGACGCCCGTCATGTTCGACGGTCTCGCCCCCTGCGCGGTGTACGGCCTGCTGAACGATCTGGGCTACATGGTCGCCTGCGAAAGCGATATGCACTGCGCGATGACCATGGCGCTGCTCAAGTGCGCCACCCTCGGCGAGGGCAAGCCGCTCTTCGGCGAGTTCACCGTCCGCCATCCCGAAAACAAAAATGCAGAGCTTCTCTGGCACTGCGGGCCCTTCCCGCTTTCGCAAAAGGCGCCTGACAGCAAAGCGCGCCTGGTCAACCAACGCGAGTGGTTCCGCGGCAAGGACGGCACCTACACCGTCGCCCGCATGGATCAGGAAAGCGGCAAATACATGATGCTTTCCATGGTCTGCCACACTGTGCCCGGCCCGCAGACCCACGGTACATACATCTGGGGCGAATTCAAGAACCTGCAGGCCGTGGAGGATCGTCTCCTCGACGGGCCCTACATCCACCATTTCGTCGAGATGGAGGGCGACTACACCAAGGAGCTGCGCGAGTTCACCAAGTACTTCCCCGCCCTGCACACTGACACCTCCCTTGACTGATCGGTTATCCTGCGTATAACGCATGACCATACATAGAAGAAAGGACGATTTGACAAATGAACGATTTCCTGATGCTCAACGTACTGACTGAGTTGGAAGACGCTGTCGGCAGAGAGAACGTCTCTACCAACACCGTCGACAAGATCACGCACGCTGTCGACTACTTCTGGCTTTCCAGAATGTTTGCCGACCGTGGCTGCCGGATGCCCGAGGCCGACATTGTCGTTTCCCCCGCCGACGCGACCGAGACCAGCAAGGTGCTGAAGATCGCCAACTACTACAAGATCCCCGTGACCACCTGGGGCGGCGGCGGCGGCACCCAGGGCGGCGCCATTCCCGTTGCCGGCGGCATCGTGCTGGACACCAAGCGCATGGACAAGATCTATGAGATCAACGAGAAGGGCATGTACATCGAGTGCGGCGCCGGCGCCATCTACAAGCACATCGAGTGGGCCGCCAACGAGCGCGGCTACGCTACCATGCACTATCCTTCCTCCCTGACCTGCTCCACCGTGGGCGGCTTCCTCGCGCACCGCGGTATCGGCGTCGTTTCCACCAAGTACGGCAAGATCGACGACATGGTCCTCTCCATGGAGATCGTCCTGCCCAACGGCACCATCATCAACACCTCTACCGCGCCCAAGCACGCCGCCGGTCCCGACCTCAACCAGATCTTCATCGGCTCTGAGGGCACCCTCGGCGTCATCACCAAGGCGCAGATCCGCATCTATGAGCAGCCCGAGGAGCGCCGCTTCCGCGGTTTCCTGTTCCAGAACATGACCGACGCGTTCAACGCCGGCCGCGAGATCCTGCAGAAGTTCAAGCCCTCCGTCATGCGTCTGTATGACAACGCAGAGACCGCCTCCCTCATCAAGAAGATCGTCGGCGTTGAGAAGCCCGGCGCCTTCATGAACGTCGCCTACGAGGGCGTCAAGGAGCTGGTCGAGGTCGAGGAGAAGATCCTGCTTGACACCTTCGCCAAGTACCACGCCGAGGACCTCGGCAGCGAATACGGTGAGAAGTGGTGGAAGGAGAAGATCACCTTCTTCTATCCCGGCCACATGATGGATCTGCCCCAGTGCTTTGGCACCATGGACACCATCGCCCCCTACGACAAGATCGAGAACATCTACTGGAAGATGAAGGAGGCCATCGAGACCAACTTCCCGCAGGCCCGTTTCATCGCCCACTTCAGCCACTGGTATGAGTGGGGCTGCATGATCTACGACCGCTTCATCGTCGACGACGTGCCGCAGGATCCCGCCGAGGCCTTCCGCCTCCACAACGACATCTGGAACACCGGCGTTCGCACCGCGCTTGCCAACGGCGGCGTGGTCAACGACCATCATGGCGTCGGCATCAAGCTCGGTCGTCTGATGAAGGAACAGTACGGTCCCGCTATGGTGGTCTTTGAGGCCCTCAAGAAGGAACTCGATCCCAACGGTATCATGAATCCGTTCAAACTTGGTCTGTAAGGAGGATACAACAATGCTTATTTCGCAAAAGAGCAAACAGATCGTTGACAGCTGCCGCTTCTGCTGGATGTGCCGTCACATTTGCCCCATAGGCAACGCGACCGGTCAGGAGAGAAACACCGCCCGTGCCCGTGCGCTGACCCTTTCCCTCGTTGAGAGAGGCGCCGCCGATTTCTCCGGCGGCATCGCCGACAACGTTTATGAGTGCGCGCTGTGCGGCGCCTGCACCAAGGAGTGCGCCACCGGCTGGGATCCCGTCAAGTTCACCAAGGAGACCCGCAACGAAATCGTCATGACCGGCGCCGCTCCCGCATACATCACCAAGATGATCGAGACCCTGTCCGAGACCGGCAACGTCTACGGCAAGACCGCTCTGTGCGACGACCTGAAGAAGGCCATCGACGGCGTCTCCGCCAAGACCGACGTGCTCTTCTTCCTCGGCTCCGACGCGCGGTACGCCGCCTGCAAGCAGGCCAAGGGCGCCATCGAGATGCTCAAAGGCGCCGGCGTCAAGTTCACCGTCCTCGCCGATGAGCCCGGCAGCGGCTACGCCTGGGATTTCCTTGTCGGCGCCGCCGATGAGACCAAGAACGCGATGACCGAGTGCGCCAAGGCCCTCAACGAGTTCAAGACCGTCGTCTGCTACGATCCCGCCGACGCCAAGGTCATGCTCCGTGAGTACAAGGAGTGGGGCATCGAGCTGAAGCCCGAGATCAAGACCTTCACCGCCTTCCTCGCCGGGAAGATCGCCGACGGCTCCATCAAGGCCGCCAAGACCAACAAGACCCTCTACTTCCAGGATCCCGCCCTGCTGGCGCGCGACCTGGAGGAGACCCAGCCCGCTCGCGACGTTCTTGCCGCCTGCGGCGAGGTCAAGGAAATGCTCCTGTTCGGCAAGGACGTCATGTGGGCCGGCTCTTCCATGATGGCCGTCTATATGCCCAAGGTCATGAAGCTGGTCGCCGAGCGTCGCTGGGCCGATCTGGCTCACGTGGGCGGCAAGGTCATGGTCACCGCTTCTCCCTCCGAGTACGCGGCGCTGGCCGACGTGAAGCCCGAGGGCATGGAACTCTACACCATTGAGGAGGTCGTCAAGGGATGTTAGTCAACCTGAAGACCATCATTGACATGGCGGAGAAGGGCGGCTACTGCATCCCGGCCTTCAACGTCTACAACATGGAGACCGTCATGGGCGTGTTCGACGCCGCCGAGGAAGCCAAGGCGCCCGTCATCATGCAGGTCTATCCCCGTCTGTTCGACGAGGAGTCCGGCTACTATCTCGCGCCCGTCATTCTTGCCGCCGCCAAGAAGGCCAGCGTGCCCGTCTGCTTCCACCTCGATCACGGCCCCTCCCTGTGGGAGGCCACCCGCGCGATGCGCTGGGGCGCGACCGGTCTGATGCTGGACGGCTCCGCTAAGCCCTTTGAGGAGAACGTGGCGCTGACCAAGTCCATCGTGGAGATGGCCAAGGCCGTCGACGTCCAGGTGGAGGGCGAGCTGGGTCACATCGGCAGCGTCAACGACGACGCCATGGATGAGTTCACCAACCCCGAACAGGCCGCCCGTTTCGTCAAGGAAACCGGCGTGACCTGCCTGGCCGTTCTGATCGGCAACGCCCACGGTCACTACAAGAAGCCCCCGAAGCTCGACATTGACCGCGTCAAGGCCATCCGTGAGGCCACCGGCGGTATCCCGCTCGTCCTGCACGGCGGCTCCGGGATCCCCGACGATCAGGTCAAGGCCGCGATCAAGGCCGGCATCCGCAAGATGAACATCGGCACCGACGTCTGCTGCGCCTTCGCCGACGGCGCGACCGCTTCCCTGAACGATCCCAAACGCAGTCTCGCGGTGGATCTGTTCATGAAGCCCGCCATCCAGTCGGTCAAGGAGCTCGCACTCAACAAGATCCGTCTGGTCGGCGCCGACGGAAAGGCGCAGTAAGATGGGCAGGATCGTAGGCATCGGCGCCTGCGTCATGGACACGCTCGTCAATGTGCCCCGCTATCCGACGGAGGACACCAAGCTCCGTGCGACCAGCAGCAAGCCGGCCGGCGGCGGCCCCGTAGCAACGGGGCTCGTCGCGGCCGCCAAGCTGGGGGCGGAGGCGGAGTACATCGGCGTGCTGTCCGACGACAACGGCGGGCGCTTTCTGTTGCAGGATTTTGCCAAATACGGCGTCAAGACCGATCACGTGGATATCGTGTCGGGCAAACGGTCCTTTACCTCGGTCATCTGGCTGAGCGCCGAAACAACCAGCCGCACCTGCGTGTTTGACAAGGGCGATCTGCCTCCCCTCTCCCTGAGCGAGGAGCAGAAGGCCGCCATCGCCGGCGCCGAGCTGCTGATGGTAGACGGCAATGAGATGGACGCGGCCGTGGAGGCAGCGAAATTCGCCCGTGAAAACGGCGTGAAGGTGCTCTACGACTGCGGAGGGCTGTACGACGGCGTGGAGCGTTTGCTCGCGCACACCGACATCATGATCCCCTCCGAGGAGTTCGCGCTCGGTCACACGGGCGCCAAAACGGCCGAGGAGGCCGCCAAAGCCCTCTTTGACCGCTATCACCCCGAGGTGATCGTCATCACCCAGGGCAAACGGGGCGGGATCCTGTACGACGGCGTGCAGGTCGTCTCCTACCCCATCTACCCGGCGGTAGTCGTCGACTCCAACGGATCGGGCGACGTCTTCCACGGCGCCTTTGCCAACGCCGTCACCCGCGGATACGACTATGAGAAGTGCTGTCACTTCTCCAGCGCCGTGTCCGGGCTCAAATGTACCGGGGTCGGCGCGCGGGAAAGCGTGCCCGACTTTGACACCGTGAAATCGTATATGAAGGAGAACGGTTATGACCTTTAAGAGACATTGGGATTACACCCAGGAGGGCCTCGTCAAGATCTACGAGACCAAAAACAGCATGTGCCACCTCATGGAGGTTTACGGGCTGATGCTCAAGGCCGGACACGAATACACCGGCGAGACGGGCGAGATGGAATACGGCATCACCATCCTGACCGGCGCCTGTGACGTCACCGGCAAGGATTTTGCCTTCAAGAACGCCGGCAAGCGCGACAACGTCTTTGAAAACAACGCGACGGCCATCTACATCCCCAAGGGCACCGCGTTCACCGTTAAGGCGGTCAAGGACGTGCGCATCGTCATCACGGCCTGCCCGGCGGAGAAGTACTTTGCTCCCTACATCGTCAACCCCGAGGACGTCGTCGTCAAGACCTTCGGCAAGCCCGGCTTCCAGCGCGAGGTCCACTTCATCATGGACGAGCGTTATCAGGGCAACCGCGTCTACATCGGCGAAAACTACATCAAGGGCAACGAGTGGACGGGCTTCCCCGGCCACAAGCACGATGAGAACACCGAGAACGAGAAGTTCGCCGAGGAGATCTACTACTACGAGTTCGACAAGGAGACCGGCTACGGCATCCAGCAGGTGTACTCCGCCGACCGAAAGATCGACGAGTGCTACACCACCCGCAACGGCGACCTCGTGGAGATCCCCAAGGCCTATCATCCCGGCACCGTCGCGCCCGGCTACACCGGCTATCTGCTCTGGCTGATGAGCTGCGATTATCGTGCGCTGATCAGCACCGCCGACCCCGAGCAGGTCTGGCAGAACAAATAATCCTACGGCACACCATGCGAGCCGCCTCCTGATCTCAGGCGGCGGCTCGCGCTCTTTTGAGACACACCGGAGGTAAGATATGCTGTCACTCCAACTGGAAAACGGCCGCGTTTCTCTCTGCTGCGGCAAGCAAAAGCTGATGGACAACATCACCGTGTCTGTCAACCGACGTGACTACGGCTTCATTGCGTTGGCGCCGGATTCGATCCAAGATGGCGTCGCGCGCTTCGTTCAACCAGGGATGAAAACGCCTATCGAGGCGTTCCTGGGGCTCAAAGAGGGCGAGAATGCAGACGTTTTGACCTTCCGATGTGCGCTGGTGCATCAGCACGTAAAAGCACCCTATTGCTTTGAGGGGAAAGATTCTTTTGTCATTCGCTTTGACTCCCTGACAGCGCAGGGTCTTATGGCCAACTATGAATCCAGCGACTGGTGGACCCGTCCCGCGTTTGCCGGCACGACCGGCGAGATGCCCGACCGGACCATTTCAGCGTTACTCAATACCGGGGACGGTTACCGTTACTTTTATCCCCTGTGCGATGATAGATACGCCACCTGCCTGAGGGGCGAGGGGGAAAGCACCGCGCTCGTGGGCGCCATCCATTGTCTCGGCTACGACAGGGTCGACGGCGCAGTCATGGCCGTGGGCGTGGGAGACGATCCCTACGCTCTCGTACATGAAACGGTCAAGGCGGGACTGTCCGCCGTAAAGCAGCCCGTTCCGCTGAAAGACGGGCGCAAGGAGATCCATGAGCTGAATCTGCTCGGCTGGTGCACCTACGACGCCTTCTACCGCGAGGTGACCCACGATAAGATCATCCGGAAACTGGAGGAGTTCAAGGAGAAAAACGTCCCCGTCGGGATGCTTCTCATCGACAGCGGATGGTTCACCCACGACGGCGACGGCACACGCGGTCAGCGGGCGACCGATCTGCGTGCCAATCCCGAGAAG
>CAMHOI010000023.1 GCA_946186725.1 uncultured Clostridia bacterium | reverse complement strand
CGGCGATACGGTTCAGCGCTTTGAAGGCAACCGCGCCTGTATGAAAAGCGGCGGCGCGGTGGATTTTGATCTGCTGGTACTTGCCGTCGGCGTGCGGGCAAACAGCGAACTCATAAAAAGCGCCGGCGGCGAGGTGAACCGCGGGATCCTTGTGGACGACAGGATGAAAACGACGCTTGACGGCATTTACGCCGCAGGCGACTGCGCCGAAGGCTACGATGCTTCGCTCGGCGCACGGCGTGTTCTTGCCATTCTCCCCAACGCCTATATGCAGGGGAATACGGCGGGTATCAATATGGCGGGAGGCGAGAAAGAGTTTGGAAACGCCGTTCCGATGAACGCCATCGGTTTCTTCGGCCTTCATATGATGACCGCCGGAGTATATGACGGCGAATTGTTCGAGACTGCGGAAAACGGATCCCTCCGAAGATTGTTTGTAAAAGACGGGCGGCTCGCCGGCTTTATCCTCATCGGAGAAACGGACAGGGCAGGCATATATACCTCTTTGATCCGTGAAAGAACGCCGCTGGATGCGGTCGACTTCGATTTGACCAAACGCGCGGCGTCCAATTTGATTTTTTCGCAAGATATCCGTAGAAAAAAGTTCGGGGGTGTAGTATAATATGATCATCCGGGCAAAAGGGTTAAGTTACCGCGAAATAAACGATCAGCTGCGCACATCGGATGAGGACATCACGGTCACGGACTGTCTCGGCCAGCGCTTTCTCTGCGCCGGGATGTCGACCGTTTCCGTTACGGTGGAAGGCGTTCCCGGCAACGCGCTCGGCGCCTATCTCAACGGCGCCGAGATCACGGTGAACGGCAACGCGCAGGACGCTGTCGGCGACACGATGAACGACGGCAGGATCGTGATCCGCGGAAGCGTGGGAGACGCGGTCGGATACGCCATGCGCGGCGGGAGCATCTACGTCAAAGGCGACGCGGGCTATCGGGCGGGGATCCACATGAAGGCGTACAAAGAGAAAATCCCCGTTATGGTCATCGGCGGCACAGCCGGAAGCTTTCTCGGCGAATATCAGGCCGGCGGCGTGATCGTCGTTCTCGGGCTCGGAGAGAGCGACAGAAGGATCGTCGGCAACTTTCCGTGTACGGGCATGCACGGCGGCAAGCTGATCCTGCGTTCCGATGGCCGCGGTCTCGCTTTTCCGGATCAGGTCACGGCAAGACCGGCGACCGGTCAGGATAAAGCCGAGATCGGCCGTTACGTCTCCGAATACTGCCGCCTGTTCGGCGGGGATCAGGAAGAGCTGCTGGATCATCCCTTCACGGTCGTGACGCCGGACAGCAAAAACCCTTATAAACAGCTTTACGTTGCCAATTAGAACCCATCTGAAAGCAGGAGGACACCATGAAATATTCAAAAGAAGAAGTCATGCAGTACGTTGCCGAGGAGGACGTCAAATTCATCCGTCTCGCGTTCTGCGACGTGTTCGGTCGTCAGAAGAATATTTCGATCATGCCGGACGAGCTGGATCGCGCGTTTTCCTGCGGCATCGCGTTCGACGCGTCCGCCGTCGCCGGCTTCGGCGACGAGGCGCAGTCCGATCTGTTCCTGCACCCCGATCCCGAAACGCTGACCTGGCTGCCCTGGCGCCCGGAGCACGGGAAGGTCGTGCGCATGTTCTGTTCGATCACCTATCCCGACGGAAAACCGTTTGAATGCGACACGAGAAGCCTGCTCAAACAAGCGGTCGGCGACGCGGCAGAGGCGGGTTACACCTTCTATTTCGGCGCCGAGCAGGAATTCTACCTGTTTGAGCTGGACGAGAAGAATCAGCCCACAAAGACACCGTACGACCGCGCCGGCTATATGGATATCGCGCCGGAGGACAAGGGCGAGAACGTGCGCCGTGAGATCTGTCTGACGCTGGAGCAGATGGGCATCCGCCCGGAAAGCTCCCACCACGAGGAAGGCCCCGGGCAGAACGAGATCGACTTCCGCTATACCGAGGCGCTGGCGGCAGCGGACAACGTGATGACGTTCCAGACGGTCGTCAAGACCGTGGCGCGCCGCAACGGCCTGTTTGCCGATTTTTCTCCGAAGCCGCTTCCGGACGAGCCGGGCAACGGCTTTCATATCAATATGTCGGTCCGCCCCGACGATTCCTCCGAGAACCTGGCGCATATGATCGCAGGTGTGCTTGACAGGGCGATCCCGACGACGGTCTTTCTTGACCCGGCCGAGGATTCTTACCATCGGCTCGGCCGACGCAAAGCGCCGCGCTTCGTCTCCTGGTCGGCGGAAAACCGTTCCCAGCTGGTGCGTGTCCCCGCCGCCTCCAGCGAGTTCCGCCGGGCCGAGCTGCGGTCTCCCGATCCTCTGGCCAATCCCTATATTGCCTTTGCCCTTTTGATTTGGGCGGGGCTGGACGGCATTCAACAGAAAAAGGCGCTTCCCAAGCCCGTCGACGTCAACCTGTTCACGGCCGACGCGGAAACCGTCTCGGGACTGGCCAAGCTGCCCGAAACGCTCGCCGACGCCAAGGCCTCTGCAAAAAACGACGGCTTTATCCAAGCGCATATCCCTGAAAAAATCATGAATATCTACTGCGCGGAATAGCCCGTAGATCATCCGGCGAAAGGAGGGGGACCGTTTGAGTCTGAAGGAGCAAGTCTACAGCGTTCTGGTCGTTTCGGCGTCCGAGAGATTCAATCTGGCTCTGCCTGAGGTCTTTTCTGTCCCCGTTTTTTCGCCCGTTCAGTTCGTTACCAACGTCAGCGCCGCCAAGCGGGCGCTCGCCGAGCGGGATTTTGATATGGTGATCGTGAACTCCCCTCTGCCCGACGATACCGGCCTGCGTTTCGCCATCGACACCGTAAGCGGCTATCAGACCGTCGTTCTCTTTCTGGCAAGGGCAGAGCAATACGCGCAATCCTTTGATCAGCTTGCGGAGCACGGTGTGTTTCTGATCCGAAAGCCCACGTCAAAAGCGGCGTTTGAGCTCGCTTCCGGCTGGCTGATCAGTGCGCGGGAAAGAATCCGCAAAACGGAAAAGAAAACGCTGTCCATTGAGGAAAAAATGAACGAGATCCGGCTGGTCAACCGTGCCAAATGGCTGCTGATCAGCGAGCTGAAAATGACCGAGCCGGACGCGCACCGGTATATAGAAAAACAGGCGATGGACCGCTGCGTCCCCAAACGAGAGATCGCCGAGGAGATCATCAAGACCTACAGTTAGACGTATTGTTGTTTCGAAACCGTGTGTGCAGTTACCAAATAACATATGATAATAAAAATTCAGCGGCGGGAGCGATCCCGCCGCTGAGCATTACGTAATGCTATATGCGAGCGGTACGCCCGCAACGATCATAAGCCGGACGCCGAGCCGGCAGCTGAAAAGGATATAAAAGCGGTCATATCCCGTTTGGAAGCAAGAGGCCGGGGTCTCTGTATTTCCCGTCGCTTTGGCTATACGGTGAAGAAGAAGTGAAGCTGATCGCGGAAATCGGGGGCGGTATCGTAGACGGCGTGACCGAAGCCCTCATATTCCCGCACGGAAAAACCAGGCCGATCCGCAAAAGCCGCGGCGATCTCCCGCAGGGCTGCCTCGCCGAAAACGGCGTCGTCCTTCGACCCGGCCGCCCAAAGCGGGCATTGCAGGGCTTCGGTATGTGTGAAGCGATACCCTTCTGTCCCGGCGGCAAGGATCACGAAGCGGTCCAGTTCCGCCCGCGTGACGCTCCGGCCGATCCGGCGCAGGGTCTCCTCACAGGAGACGAAAACGGCGGGCGGATAGACGGTGCGGCCGAAATCGAGGCAGAGCGCCTCCCCGTCCCCGCGGCGCGCCGCGTCGATCCACCGCCCGACGGCGGCGAAGCGCGCCCCGGTCACGTTCAGCGCAGTGGAGGCGACGGCGGCCCGGCTCACCAGATCGGGACGGGAGGCGGCCAGCTCCAGCGCGATCATACCTCCCTGAGAGGCGCCGAAGAGCCCAATCTTTCGCAGCCCGAGGGCATCGAGCGCAGCGGCGGTGTCGCGTGCCATATCCGCAATCCCGTAGACGGGCGGCAGTTCCCGACGACGCTCAAGCACAGTCACGGTGAAATCGTCCCGCATGACGGCGTACTCGGCTTCGATGGCGTCGGCGGAAAGCAGTACGCTCTGAACGCTCAACCCGGGCAGAATGACGAGGGGGCGCTCCCCCTGCCCGAAGCGGCAGTAATCCACGGTAAAGCCGTCGCAGGCGACGGTGCCGACAGTCACGCTCATCACGATCTCTCCTTTCTTTTTTCATAGTGTAATACAGATCGCAGCGGTTGGCAACCGCTTTCTTTGTGCCGAGACGGAAAACGCTTGCGGACGGTGCACAGATATGGTAAAATAGAGCCGGAATGGGCAAAGCCCCGGAAATGAGCAATAGGGAGCGACAGATATGAAACGGATGACAATTCTGCTTTTGACCGCGGCGATGCTGTTCTGCCTGGCCGCCTGCACGGTGACGCAGACGCCCGCCGAGACGGCCGATGCCGACAGCGTCACTTCCGTCAGCGAGGCGCAGCGCGAGCTGCCCCGCATGGTCATCGACGACGATCCCTTCGTCGTCACCGCCGGGGACGGCTTCGAGAACGCCGGCTTCACGGGCTACGTTTGCGACGCGACGGGGACGTATACCTTCGTCAGCTCCGCCGACACCGTCCTCTGGACGGTCTTTGTGCTGGACGAGGCGTTTCCCGACGAGATGCGCTACCTTGGCCAAGAGCACGCCTGCGCCCTCGAGGGCGACGGCAAGCTGGACATCGAGGAGGGCAAGTATATCTACATCCTGTGCAGCGAAAACGGCTTCACCGCGGACGAGCCCTCCGACGCCTGCCTGACCGTCTACCGCGACCTGGAAGAGGTCACAGAGTACTGAACAACGACGAAAACGGGTGACCCTGCGGTTGCCCGTTTTCTTTTGGCGAGGACGCTCGTTTTTTCCAAAGAAGAAAACGGACTTCTTGCGTAACGACGTCGAATGTGCTAAAATATCCCTGCAAACCGTCGCACGCATTGACCAATCAAGAAGGAAGGCGAGCGTTCCGTGTCATCCGCAAAATCGTCCGCGCCCGGGCTGACCCCGTTTCTGTCGCCGGTGACGGTGATGGCGTTTGCCATCGGCACCAGCGTCGGGTGGGGCTCTCTTGTCGTTACGAGCAATTCCTATCTCAAGCAGGCGGGCCCCCTGGGCAGCGTGATCGGGCTCCTGATCGGTATGCTTGTGATGCTCCTGATCTGCCGCAACTATCACTATATCGCCAATCAATACCCCGACGGGACGGGCGTTTACTCCTATACCAAGAGCATCTTCGGCTACGACCGCGCCTTTCTGGTGTCGTGGTTCGTGCTGCTGCTCTATATCGCCATCTTTTGGGCCAACGCCACGGCGGTGCCGCTGTTTGCGCGGTATCTGCTGGGCGACTACTTCCGGTTCGGGTATCTGTACACCCTGTTCGGCTATGACGTATACCTGGGTGAAGCCCTGCTTACGGTGGCCGTGATCGCGCTGACGGCGCTCGTTTTGATCCGCAGCAAGCGCGCCGTCGCCGTTGCCATGGTCGTGCTCGTGGCGCTGTTTCTGATCGGCATCGGCGCCTGCTTCATCGTGGCGCTGGTGCGGTATCTGCAGGGCGGCGGCGGCTTCGACCCCGCATTTGTGCCCGGCGACGCGCCCTCGTCCCAGATCGCCATCATCGCCTTCATTTCGCCCTGGGCGTTTATCGGCTTCGAGAGTGTGACGCATTCCTCCCGGGAGTTCAATTTCAAAAAGACCAAGCTCTTTCGCATTTTGGCCGTTTCCGTCGTCATCACCACGGTCTTGTACGTCTGCGTGACGCTGCTCTCGGTCACCGCCTATCCGCCGCGCTACGACAACTGGCTCGCGTATATCAACGATCTTGACAATCTGACCGGGATCGAGGCGCTGCCCGCCTTTTACGCGGCGGGGCACTATCTGGGCAACACAGGACTGGTGCTGCTCTTCCTCTCTCTGTTTTCGCTGGTCGCGACCAGCTTGATTTCCAATATTTGGGCGCTGAGCCGGCTGACCTACGCAGTGAGTCTGGATTCCATCATCCCCGCCAAATACGCCACGCTCAACAAGCGCGGCATCCCCTCGAAAGCCATTCTGTTCCTGTGCGGCGTGTCGCTCTTCGTCGCCTTTCTCGGCCGCTCGGCGATCGGTTGGATCGTAGACGTGACGACCATCGTCGCCACCCTGCTGTACGGCTTCGTGGCGGCGGCGGCGATGAAAAGCGCCAAGGCCAACGGCGCGAAGAAGGACGTTGCCGCCGGCCTGATCGCGCTGATTGTCATGATCGTTTTCGGCGTCGCTCTGCTCGTGCCGGGGATGGTTTCCGACGCGCTGAATACCGAGACCTATCTGCTGTTCATCCTGTGGTCGGTGCTGGGCATGATCTTTTTCCACCGCGTCATCGCCCGGGACCACGCCCGCCGCTTCGGCAAGGCGATCATCGTGTGGCTGACCCTCATCACGTTCATCATCTTCCTGGGCATCATCTGGATGGACAAGACCAAGGACGCCGCCGTTGAGCAGGCGATGACGGATCTGCACGCCTATCACACGGGCACAGCCCCCGCCTCTGTGCTCGCCATGAGCGAAGGGGAGTACACCGCTCTGCTCGACGACCGGCTCCATACGGTCACGCTCATGAGTGAGGTCGTGGTGTTCGGCCTGTTCGCGCTCTCCGTCGCCGGCTTTGTCAGCAACTATTTCTTCATGAAGAAGTATGAGACCCGGCTCGAAAAGGAGGTCAAGGCAAAGACCGAACACATCCTCGCCATGCAGAACGATCTGGTCATCGGCATGGCCGCGATGGTGGAGAGCCGGGACAACTCCACCGGCGGTCATATCAAGCGCACGAGCGACGTCGTGCGCATCCTCGCGGAGGAAATGGCGAAGGACGACAGTCTCGGTTTCTCCGACGCCTTCTATCAGGACGTCATCAAGGCGGCGCCGATGCACGACATCGGCAAGATCGCGGTCGACGACGTCATCCTGCGCAAGCCCGGCCGCTTCACGCCCGAGGAGTTCGAGGTCATGAAGACCCACGCCGCCGAGGGCGCGCGCATCCTCGCGGACATCCTGCGCGACGACGGAGACGATCAGTTCAAGCGCATCGCCGAAAACATGGCCCACTACCATCACGAACGGGTGGACGGCTCCGGCTACCCCGAAAAGCGGAAGGGGGACGAGATCCCGCCGGAGGCGCGCATCATGGCGATCGCGGACGTGTACGACGCGCTCGTTTCCAAGCGCGTGTACAAGGAGAAAATGACCTTCGAGGCGGCCGACAGGATCATCCTCGACGGCATGGGCACGCAGTTCGACGCCCGGCTGGAGCCCTACTATCTCCGTGCCCGGCCCCGGCTCGAGGCCTACTACGCCTCCCTCTCCGTCTGAGACGGGAACAGCAACATTATGTAAACCAAAGAAACGACGCCGCGGAGGGTCTCTCTGCGGCGTCGTTCCCATCCCGGCGAGGGCGGACTTTTTCTTGACCTTTGCCGGCCGATAGGGTATAATACTCCTTTAGATAAGACAGATGGCAGGAAAGGAAGAATGCCATGTTCAGAAAACTGCTTCGCTGCGTCGGAGAGTACAAAACGCCCACCGCGCTGACCCTCTTTTTCATCGTCCTGGAGGCGGTCATCGACTGCGTCATCCCCTTCATCACCGGCGATTTGGTCAACCACATTCAGTCGGGTGAGGGCGGGATGGATTACGTCTGGCGCTCGGGCGCGATCCTGGTCGCGCTGGCGCTGCTCTCTCTCGCCTTCGGCGCTGTCGCCGCCCACACCGCGGCCAAGGCGTCCACCGGCTTTGCGCGCAACCTGCGCCGGGAGATGTTCTACCGGGTCCAGGGCTACGCCTTTGAGAACATCGACAAGTTCTCCGCCGCCTCGCTGGTCACCCGCATGACCACCGACGTCTCCTACGCCCAGATGTCCTATATGATGCTCATCCGCATCGCGGTGCGCGCGCCGCTGATGCTGATCTTCTCCATCGTCATGGCCTATCTGATGGGCGGCGCGCTGGCGACCTCCTTCGTGGTGCTGGTGCCGGTGCTGGCGTTTGGGCTCATCCTCATCAGCCGGAAGGCCATGCCCGCCTTCCGCCGCGTGTTCAAAAAATACGACCTGCTCAACGAGTCCATCGAGGAGGACGTGCGCGCCATGCGCGTGGTCAAGGGCTTCGCCCGCGAGGAGTATGAGAAAAAGAAATTCTCCGCCGCCTCCGAGACCATCCGCGATGACTTCACCCGGGCCGAGCGCATCGTGGCGCTCAACACGCCCCTGATGCAGTTCTGCGTCTATTTTAACATGATCTTCGTCCTGCTGGTCGGCTCCCGGCTGGTCGTCACCTCCGGCGGCACCTATATCAACGTCGGCGAGATCACCGCCATGCTGACCTACGGGATGCAGATCCTCATCCAGCTGATGATGCTGTCCATGATCTACGTTATCCTGACCATGTCGGCGGAATCCTTCCAGCGCATCAACGAGGTGCTCGAGGAGACGCCCGCCATGGCCGAGGCGGCCGATCCCGTGACCGAGGTCGCCGACGGCGCCGTCGACTTTGAGAGCGTCTCCTTCCGCTACGGCAGGAACGCCGCGCAGTTCGCGCTCTCGGGCGTCGATCTGCACATCCCCTCGGGGGCGACGGTCGGGATCCTCGGCGGCACCGGCTCGAGCAAAAGCACCCTTGTCCAGCTCATTCCCCGTCTCTACGACGTCAGCGAGGGCTGCGTGCGGGTGGGCGGCGTGGACGTGCGCGAGTATGACCTCGATACCCTGCGCGGCGCCGTCGCCATGGTGCTGCAGAAGAATCTGCTCTTCTCCGGCACCATCCGGGACAACCTCCGCTGGGGCAACGAGAACGCCACCGATGCGGAGATCGAGGAGGCCTGTCGTCTGGCGCAGGCGGACGAGTTCATCCGCCAGTTCCCCGACGGGTACGACACCCGCATCGAGCAGGGCGGCACCAATGTCTCCGGCGGGCAGAAGCAGCGCCTGTGCATCGCCCGCGCCCTGCTGAAGAAGCCGAAGATCCTTATCCTCGACGATTCCACCAGCGCGGTCGACACCCGCACCGACGCCAAAATCCGCGCCGCCTTCCGCTCTTACATCCCCGAGACGACCAAGATCATCATCGCCCAGCGCGTCTCCTCGGTGCAGGACGCCGACATGATCGTCGTCATGGAGAGCGGGCGCATCGCCGCCATCGGCAGGCACGAGGAGCTGCTCTCCTCCTGCGACATCTACCGCGAGACCTTTGAGCAGCAGACCAAGGGAGGTGAGCAGGATGAGTAAACGTCCTCCCATGCCCAAGCGCGGCTTCGCCGGGCTCGGCCGCATCCTGAAGATGCTGTTCCGCTTCTACCCCGTTCTGCTGCCCGTGACGATGATCTGTATCGTCGTCTCGGCGGTCGTCTCCAGCATCCCCTCCATCTTTACCCAAAAGGTGCTCGCCGTCGTCACCCGCTATCTGGAGGCGGGCAGCACCGACTGGGCCGCCGCCTCGGGCGAGATCGTCCCGCTCGTGGGCGTGCTGATCGCGCTGTACGTGCTGAGCATCGCCTTCATCACCGTGCACACCCAGCTGATGGCCATCATCACCCAGGGCTATCTGGACAAAATGCGCCGCCGGATGTTCGACGGGATGCAGGACCTGCCCATCCGCTATTTTGACACCCACAAGCACGGCGACGTGATGAGCTACTATACCAACGACATCGACACCCTGCGCCAGCTCGTCAGCCAGTCTCTGCCCCAGATGCTCCAGTCCCTCGTCATCGTGGTGAGCGTGTTGAGCATCATGCTGTGGTACAGCGTGTGGATGACCCTGGTCATCCTGCTGGGCGTGGTCGCCATGATCTTCGTCTCCCGCGTCGCGGGCGGCGGCAGCGCCAAATACTTCGTGCGCCAGCAAAAGTCCACGGGCGCCGTCGAGGGCTACGTCCAGGAAATGATGAACGGGCAGAAGGTCATCAAGGTCTTCTCCCACGAGAAGGAGGCCGAGGAGGGCTTCGACCGCATCAACGACGAGCTCTTCCGCGACAGCTGCCGCGCCCATTCCTACGCCAATATGCTCGGCCCCGTCATCATGAACATCGGCAACATCCTCTACGTCGTCTGCGCGGCCGTGGGCGGCCTCTTCCTGCTGATGGGGGCCAAAAACCTCTCTCTGTCCGGCCTGCCCTTCACCATCGACATCATCATCCCCTTTCTCAACATGACCAAGCAGTTCACCGGCAACATCAATCAGCTGTCCCAGCAGATCAACGCCATCGCCATGGCCATGGCGGGCGCCGAGCGCATCTTCTCCCTGATGGACGAGCCGCCCGAGGCCGACGAGGGCTACGTCACCCTCGTCAACGCCGAGATCGGGCCCGACGGCGCCGTCCGGGAGACCGACCGGCACACCGGTCACTGGGCGTGGAAGCATCCCCACACCGACGGCACGCTCACCTATACGCCTCTGGCGGGCGACGTGCGCCTGACAGACGTCGATTTCGGCTACACCCCGGAGAAGACCGTCCTGCATAACGTTTCCGTCTTTGCCGAGCCGGGGCAGCAGGTCGCCTTCGTCGGCGCCACGGGTGCGGGCAAGACCACCATCACCAACCTCATCAACCGCTTCTACGACATC